>CACEUX010000007.1 GCA_902562835.1 uncultured Fidelibacterota bacterium | reverse complement strand
ATTATCTTTTTTTAGATTATATCTATTTAAATAATATAATAGTTGATTAATTGGCTTATAATGCACTGCCAAACCAATACCTCTCTTAGTCATTTCTTCCATAAATTGATTCCTTGAAATCCTCCACTTTTCTAATTGTAGTTGTATAACATATAAATGTCTTGAATGCCCCTTGATAATATTGGGTAGTAATATCCCATCAATATCTCTAAGTCCATTTTGATATTGCTCAACTATCTCTTTGCGCCTTTCTTGCCACTGTGTAATAAAATCCATCTGCCACAGTCCAAAAGAAGCAGCAATATCTGTGAGATTATACTTAAAACCTAATTCTGTTATATCATATTCCCAACTACCATTAGATTTAAATCTATTCCATCCATCTTTTGTGATTCCATGAAGTGATAATTTTTTTATTTTTTCCGCTAATCCTACATTGTTCGTGGCTATAGCGCCACCTTCACCAAAAGTAGTAATATTTTTATTTGCATAAAATGAAAAGGCTGCGGCATCATCCGTACACCCTACTTTTATATTATCATTCGTTACTGTTTCTAGAGCATGTGCTGCGTCCTCAAGAACAAAAAGACCATATTTGTCTGCTAAACCCCATAGAAAATTCAAATCAACTGCTTCACCCCCATAGTGTACAGGAATAATAGCTTTGACTGAATTATCTTTTTTAACAATATCTTCTACATGGTTTAAATCGATAAGAAAACCTCCATCTTCTGTATCAACTAAGATCGGTTCCATACCCGTGTACTCTCCACATTCAACTGTCGAAACAAATGTGAGTGCAGGAGCGATAAATTTATGCCCATTTCCAAAACCTTTTGCCTCTAGAGCAAGATGCAGTGCCGCAGTACAAGAATTAACAGCTACTACATGTTTTGCATTTAAATATTCTTTTAGTCTTTTTTCAAAGATATTTACCTGGGAACCGGTGGTAAGCCATCCATTGCGAATAGAATCTGAGAAAATCGAATTAAGGTCGAGTGGCATATTTGGTTTATGAAATGGTATTCTCATAGTACTGATTTAATAGGATAAAAAATATCTATTCCAATATTGAGTTCTAAATCTTTTCCTGTCATATTTGAATTATCATATTTTATTTCAGAAATAACTGATACATTAGGATTAATCCACCACTGTAGTCTGCCAGATGCAAAGGACACCCTTTCCACCACCCCACTGGGAAAGGGCCCGACTAAATAATCAATATATCCAATATAGGGATTATTGATAAGATTTTTTTCACCTAAATCTTTTCTTCCAGCCTCAAAATTAAGAATCAATTTATTATTATATAACGCATTTAAACCTATTTTTAGCTCCTTAGCATCGCTTCCAATATTCCAACCCAGAGGTTTACCTCTTTGTATAAAATTATTATTTCCATTCTGATGTTTAAAAGTATTTGTCCCAACGCTTATTAAGGACGCATAGCATGAGATAATTGATTCATTTTTGTAAAAAGCTTGATATGAGCTTCTAAAAGAGTAGGCTCTACCTTTGGCCTTTCCTTCATCTATTTGTTGCTTGTCTAAAGTAAATTCATCAAAAAGATAATTACCTGAAATTCTAATTTTTTCTAAAATATTGTAATCAAATGATAATTGCCACACACCATTCCCATTCCCTGTACCAATATTATTTTGACGATCATTAAGTTCAATCTCTAAATGTGTAGACATTGGATTAAAATAAGCAAAATCTATTGGCCTATTCTCTCCCGAATATATGATTACCTCTGATAGCCCAAATAATAAATATTTTCCATTATTCCACTCAATCCCTCTGCCAGTGATATAACGATTATTTGCCAGCGAGTCAGTTTCTAAATACCCATGAAAATATCTTACTCTTAATTTTCCAAAGTCAAGATCGAGCATCCCATAATCATAAGAATTACTATTCTCACTTAAACATATTTGTATGTCATTACCAGCACCCCAACTCTGTCTACCTCTACCAAACTGAAATATCATCCAATTATTTTCAAAACTAATTCCTGATATATCTGTCTCGCCGGATGTAAACCCTCCTCTTTCAATATCTCTGGGTATTCCTGAATATCTATTAAATTGATCGGGATAATCGACTATCCTTGGGTATAAATAGCCATGAAAGTTCTTTTTAAAAGTAAAGTGCCCATAAGCATATAACATTTTTCTATTATTAAAAAACATTGTTCCAAATCTTGCATTTGAAATAAGAGAGTCTGATATATTATCTCTATGATCAAACCGTATGGGTCCAAATATTGTTTTCTCTTCCCATTTAATTCCAATATCTAAAATTAATTTTCGTAGTTGAAATGAATGGAATTCTGTCGGTATTTCCTGAGAAAATATTTTCGATAACGATAATAAAATTAAAAAACTAATTATTAATAAATGTGGTCTTATCAAAATATGAATCTTTTGTTTCCTGGTTATTCCATTTAAATAAAAAATAGCATAACCCCAATATAGAACCAAATCCGTATGCAAAATGCATACTAGAATAAACTAAGGGTAAAACCAGCGCAGATTTCCATTTATTTAAATTTCTTATAATTTGATAAAAAGATGCTGATATCGATAGAAATGTGTATGATAATGATATTGTCAAAAAAGGTATTTCATCTTGGTAAATAAAATAATAAAAAAATGAACTCGATAATGATAAAATAAATATAAGTGGTATAACATGCCTAAATGAAGCTAAACCCTTTCTTTTTTGTATAACCCTTATTTTAAAAAAACCATATTGATAATACTGTTTGAAAAGTTTACATAAAGATGTTCTGGGATAATAAAGAGATTGAATAGATGGATCTAACCAAATCCTACCGCCACTTTGTATTAAACGAAAATTAAACTCATCATCTTGGTTCCTTATTAACTCTTGATCATATCCTCCTATGTTTTTGAATACATCTCTTTTGTATGCTCCAAATGCTAATGTATCAACAAATTCACCTTCTATTATTTCTTCGCGAAATTTAACTCCACCTACACCAAATTTTGAAGATTGTGCAATATTTATAGATTCACCAACTATACCATTTGATACATTGATTATTGGCCCTCCTACGCAATCAGCACCAGTTTTTTCAAGTACTTTTAAACATTGATTTATATAGCTTGGCTTCATAATTGCATGCCCGTCAATTCTTATTATGACATTTCCTTTAGCAATTGATAATGCACGGTTAAAGCCATTAGGTACGATTTTTTCAGGGTTATCCACTAAAATGATAGAAGGGTTTTTAGAATAATATTCCTGGAGAATTTCTCTAGTTCCATCAGTTGACATCCCATCGGCAACCAAAATTTCAGTTGCTTCATGTACATTCTGTTGTATAATTGAATCAAGAGTCGCTCGTATGAATTGTTTTTCATTACGAATAGGAACTATGACAGAGATCAATGTGTAATCAACCTCTCAAAAGCAGCTTTTCTTTCAGATAAATCAAATAAAGGATTAATACGATTTTCGCGATCATATTGATTGCTAAGTACTTTTTTGATTGCAAAAATACATTCATTTTGATTTTGTACTATAAAACCATTTTCACCAACTACCTCTGGCAATGCATATGCATTTGTTACAATTGGGACACAGCCATATTTCATAGCTTCTAGTACACTTACACCAAAAGCCTCATGTCGAGATAGTTGAAGATAAATTTTTGATTCCTGGAAGGTTCTTTTCAAAATGTCATAAGAAACAAAACCTAGAAATTTGATATTTTCTGATGCATCTGACTTTAATTTGTTAAGTGCATTATTTGAAGGTTTTCCATGTTTATCTGTCCATTTACCAATGTGAATAAATTCAATGTTTGGGAATGCTTTTGATAATTGAATAAATCGGTCTAACCCTTTTCTTAAAACAGTTTCTTCATTGATTTCACCAACTGTTAGAACCTGATTCTTCTTTGGAAAACTTTTTTCTGAGTTTTTTAATTCAATTGCATTATAAATCAATTTGATCTTTTGAGGTTTTACATTACAATTTTGAATAATTTCATTTCGATTTGATTTAGAAACTGCAATTACTCTATTTGCATTATTCAATAACCATTGCCCCAATTTCCTTCTGAATCCAAAAACCATTGAACCATAGTTTATCTCTGGTAGGTTTGCAACATCATATCCACCAGCAATTATATAAATTTTTTTATTAAAAATTTGATTTAAAATTGTAAATGGTAATGCATGAAACGAAGCAAACCATATGACAACTGAATCACACCATTTTATTAGACTTAAATTCTTTGGATTAACATAATCTGTAATATTTAATAAATTTAGCTTCTTAAGCTTTCCAATCTCAGCAAGGAGTAATTCATCTTTTTGTTTAAATCGAGTTTCACCAGAAAGTATATAAAGTATATTTGTTTTTTTCAGACTCATAATTAATAGTTCAAGATTTAATCTATATCTCAAAACTTGATAAGAAATATTAATAAATAGTTTTTGTATTTTCCTTAATTGCTTTGTATTCAAAAAACTTTTTGCATTTTAGTCTCATTCAATACAAATAGAGTATAAGTTATTTAAAAAAACTTCTTTATTGTATTTTATTTTTGTTTTTTCAAATGCATTGCTTGTTTTTCTAATTACATCCTTTGAATCTGAAATAACAAAGTCAATTGTTCTTGATAGACTATCAACATTTTCAGAAAAATAATAATATATATCATTAGTATTGAAATAATCTTTCAGATGAAAGGTGTCTGATGCGATGATGGGTACTTTTAAATAAATTCCCTCAAAAGCTGTAATAAGTCCTAATGACCTTATTGGATAATTTTTCTTTATAGGAATTATTAATGCAATTGCACCAGAAATAATATCTTGATATTTGCCGTATGGTTGATTGAATAGAATTTCAATTTTTTTATTTTTATATCCTTCCCAATCTTTTCTATCACCTTCTCCAGCAATGACAATTGATTTAATTCTATTTAATTTCTTAGCAGCATTTACAAATGTACCAATATCGCGATGATTACCAGCACAAACAATATATTCACTATTCTTCTTTTGACTATAAGAATTAGAAAAGTTATTATAGCTAAAGTAATTAATCTGCTTTATTCTACTCTTCTTTCTATATCTGAATACCTCCTTATAAACTTTTACTTCATGGCTTGTATGAACTAAAATTTTATTTGGAATCCTTATAAATAAATAATAAAAAAGCCAGTGAATAAGAGTTTTCAAATTTCTTTTGTTATATCTACTTACATCGACTAATAATGTCACAAATACAACCTTTTTTAATCGTCCTCCGGGTAAAATTCGTGCTAATAGACTAATTATAAATGCAAATTTGACATCGTAATGCAATAATATGACTTCAAACCCCCTTGCGACTTCCAGCACTTTTATTATCTGAAATAATAAACTCCTTTTATTCCAAATTTTATCATAGTCGGTAATATATCCTGATTTTTGGGACCATAGTTGATTATCCTTAAACGAAATATTTACAGTTAAAATTCTTTTTTGATTATGCTTCATTAATTGCCTTCATCATATTTTGAGTATGGACTTTGATAGAAAAATGATTTTTAAATTTGGATTTAATTGATTTACTAACTTTGATTCTCATCTGTTCTATTTCGAACATCCGAAAAATATTTATTATCTCAGATCTTCTTAATGGATTAAATAATGACATTTCAGGAAATATTTCGATGATTTCTTCCAAACTTTCAATAGATGATACTGTGACAGGGAGACCAGAACTGAGTGCACCTATAAGCGCCAATGGTGAGGTATCTTTCTCGATACTAGGATAAATAAATAAATCCATTATTGAGTACATTTTATTCAAATCTGATCGAAAACCCGTTAGAATGATTTTATCACTTAATCCATATTTGCTTATTTTATTTTTAATTTTATTCAAATACAAATCAGAATCAAAAGTTGGTGCGCCCACCAAAAATAAAATCGCTGTGGAATTTTGCTTAGTGTATTCAATGAACGCTTCAACCAGTTTTACTTGCCCCTTCCAGGGTGTAAGTCGCCCCACATGGCCAATTACATATGCATTTTTTGGAATATTAAATTCCTTTCGACCAGATTTTCTGTCCTCATTAGTTCTTTGAAAATGGTCCGCTTTAATACCATTTAATATGACGGTTGCTTTGGATTGATTATAACTATTTAGTGATTTGAAAATAGATTTTCCATCGCAAACAATATAGTTTGGTCCAAGCTTTGCAAAATAATTCATTAATTTTAAAAGGATTCCTCCAAAGCGACTACTTATTAAATCTTGTAAATGCCAAATTAATGTATTTGATAATTTTCGATTAGCAATAGTTGTAACAAAATGTGAGTATAATCCTTTTGATAAAATAACTGTATTTCGATGTTCTTTGACGAGGTTTCTGATTCTTTTACTATTATTATAAATATTAATAATATTGTAAATCCATGCAATTGGGTTTGGGATTCTAATTAAATCATGAAAAAAGGAAACACTGGATGATAGCATTGTGGGTGAATTATAAATCAAAAATGGTATCAAATTTTTTTCACATAATTTAGAGAATTGACCATGCCTAGGTAAAAGTAATTGAGTTTCAATATGTGGATATTGCTGTAGTTCCTGAAAAAAATAAAATGAGCTGAACTGAACGCCACCCATTTCACTAGAATCATCAATAATAATTAATTTGATTTTGGGCTGCGCTCCAAGTTCAAGATTTCTAATTCTTTTAATTTTGCATGACTTAAAAACACATATATAGCAGAGTAAACGGCGAGGAAAAATCCCCGCCAACCATCTCGGAAGCCTTGTTGAATAATATACTTCTTTATTAAAATTAATGGTGGACTTAAAATCCATCGAATAATCGAAAATTTGATTTTTCTCTTGTTTAATTCATCTGCTTCATAACGAGTGTATCTATTCAAATTTTCCAATTGTTTACTGATATTAGGCATACCATGGTGAATAATTTGCAAGCCTAATTCTTCAATCTTACCAGGGACATCGATTCTAGAATGTACTTCTTTCCCTAGCCAACGCCCTTTATCCTTTCGAAATAATCTATATTCCCAATCTGGGTATAATCCCCCATGTTTTACCCATTTACCCAACACATAGTTTTTTCTTGGCATTCTGAAACAATCAATATCTTCATTATCCATTTCTATTGCAGTACAAATAATACTCTCAGCCTCTTTATTTAATGACTCATCTGAATCAATTTGAAAAATCCAATCATTTTTACAATAATCAATTGCATTATTTTTTTGTTGAGCTGAGTTTAGATATTCTTTTTGATAAATATGATCAGTGTATTCCTTTGCAATTAATAATGTATTATCGGTGCTATACGAATCGATAATGATTATTTCATTAGCCCATTTAACGGATTCTAAAGTTTTTCTTATAGATCTTTCACAATTAAAAGTAGGTATTAGAACGGATAGTTTTTTACTCATTTTAAATTTATATTTTTAACATCAAAGAATCTAAACGCATATATAGTGTATAAGAGATTGCCCAAGTGACAAAAATAGGTGCTCCAGTTTGTACTTTAAGGATATTTCCATTCAATAATAAACTTATAATTATATAAATTAGAAATGAAATACATAAAAATAAGCCGGTTTGTAATACAGGAGGAGCCTTGTTATACATTCTGTAAATATTTAATAGCAATAGAATCGGTCCCATAATGAAAATAAGAGCAGTAAATATTCCAAGAGATGCGCCTAACTGCAGAAAGTCGCTATGCACCCATCCTTGACTTCCCCATCCCGTACCCATTGGCCGATTTTTTATTGACCTAATAGCTGTATTGGCCCTATCCATCCTGGCTGCGCTACTCGAATCATATTTTCTATCTATATTCCCGGATAAGGCAAGAAAAGTAGAAATATATCTACCTTGTACTGGCTGAGAATAAATATATATTACAAATCCAATTACCACAATTATAGCATAGGTTTTTATAAATGGTAAAACTTGACTTCTATACATAAATAAGATTAGTATGAAGTAAATTGTAATGATTAGCCAAGAAATTCTATTGCCAGATAAATAAATAGCAAACAAGTTTATAAAAATACAAAATGTTAAAAATATTTTATTTTTAGTAAAATTTGAATTTTCTGATCTTAGATACAACAAAATCGGGAATACCGGAGGTATTAGATTTGCGGCTAAATGCGAACCCCAGAACAAAAATGCTACGCGATTAAAAAGCAAATCATTATAAATAATATTTTGATTAATATCGTAACCAAAGATATTTCTCATAAAGGAAGGAAATAAGAATTCAGTAATTCCAAGGATTGAAATTGTGGTAATTGAGTACACATAATATTTAAAAATTGACTTTGAATCATTTCTATCAAATTTTACATGCAGCGTAATAAAAAATATTCCAAATAATAAAATACTATTTTTGAATTCTAATAATACCAACCAACTATATCTAGTCATACAGTCAAGCATGAAATGAAGGGAGAATAAAAAGGCAATAAATGAAATATATATGGGCATTTTATGATATTTATTACATGTGAATAATAGAATCCTAATGCATGAAGCATAAGTCAGAATTTCAATAGGATGTAATTTAAATCCACTAAAAGGCTCAATTGTCCTGTAACCAAAAACAAAAGCTAAAATAATCCAGATCAGAGAATTTTTTATTCCATTTTTGTGTAATAGGATATTGTAGACGGCAATAAAGATAAAACCTATAACTAAAATATTAATTATCATTTGATTTATCCTGAATCTTACAAGGAACACCAAATGCTTTCTGATTAGCTGGGATGGATTTATTAACTAAAGAAAATGCTCCAATAATTGTTTTTTTTCCTATTACTACATTTTCTAGGACTGTTACACCTGTCCCTATATAAGAACCTTCTCCTATTGTAATATTCCCATTAGAAGTTATCAAAGCTCCATCTTTTAGGGGGCTTTTACCAGCGTCAGTATGGGTATTTAGAACAACACGATGGGATAGGGTTGACCTTGACCCAATCTCGACTTTCCCCATTAAATCAATAATACAATCTCTTCCAATATAACATTGATTATTAATTGTTAAATTTTGATAAATTGGTATTAACTGGTCTGCATTATGGATGATAAGGGGTGCTTGAATTCTAACATCTTCGCCTATTGAAGCACCAAATTTCTTCAATATCTTGACCGTTATTCTTGACGGTGCTATCTTAAGTAATACATTGATTCCTTCATATCCAAAAAAGAAATAAAATATTCTTGCAAATAACATAAAGGGTAATGTCATAAGCTTAGACATAATAAAGATTCGTGATAAGTATTCAACCGTTTATCCCAAGAGAATTGCTTTTGAACTTTCGGAATAATTTCGAGATAGTTTTCTATAGGAATTGAGCTTTCTGATATATCATTAATTCCATCAATCAAAGATGTCACAGAAGGTTCAACCAATTTCACCCAATAATCAAAAATACATATTTCATTTTGGTTTAAACTAGATTTGGCTAATTCCATCACCTCAGGAATTCCACCTACATTTGTTGCTACGATAGGACTACCGCAGCACAATGCTTCTGCAACGACAATTCCAAATGCTTCACTTCTCGAGGGGATTATCACCATAGAACAGTTTATCATATTTCTCATTATTTCCGATGATTCAACCAAACCTAACAATATAATATTTGATTTATTTTTTACTCTTTTAAAGCCTTCTCCTGCAACTATAAATGGATGTTGTTTATATCTTTTTGATAAAGAGAAAATTAAATCTAATCCCTTAACGGGAACATTTCGTCCTGCAGAGAAAAAATAATCATCTTTATTATATTTTAATGGAGGGTTTAAGAACTCTTTTCCTACACCATTATAGAGAATGGTAAGCTTTTCTGATTTTACATTAGGGAATGTAAATGCTATTTTCTTAGTTATATAATTTGAACACCCTGTAATTAATTCTGCTTGATTTAATAATTGCTTTATAAAAAACAACCTGAATGATTTAGTCGAAATTGTACTTATTTTTTCAATATCATTGCCATGGAACGATATGATTAATTTGAAATCAAATATTTTTTTTAATAAGAATGTCTCAAAAACTTGGTTATCAAGGAAATGTAAATTAACCGTGTTCGGACGAATTTTTGAAAAAAGTAAAATAAGTTTAATGCATGTAATTGGTTTGTAAAGTATCCAGGCAAATACTAGATCGATTCTAAAAGATTTTAAATAATTGAGCGGACTATGTAAAAAAGTGAACCTATGTATTTGCATACTGTTGATTGTTTCATTTTTTTCAAGTTTTCTTGGATAACGATTTGTAATGTATTTCACCTTCCATTTGTTTTTTAGCAAAAATTTTCCGATTTCGATTGCTACAGTTTGTACTCCACCAGAAACTGGATGAAATGATGATGGCCAAATAAAAATAGAATTTAGATTTTTGTTTTTTTGATTAACCAATAGAATTAACCCATTTTAAGATTGTTTCAATAAATGTAAAAAATGATAAAAGAGCAAATGAAAAATAATATGGCAAGGCCATTTTTGTTGAAAATGAACTTAAACAATGAATTCCAAATGGGATTAAGACATAAATAATTGGTAGTATTGAAAGTGTATATCTCTCTGCAACATTTTGCCAACCGCAGATGGTGAAAATCATTATTAATAGAAAAGCTAACATTGTTTTACCAACATATTTTCCTTTACCCAACATCCAGAATACTCCAACAATTGCCATAGTCAAACCTGCCTTACCAAAATTATAAAAAAATAATTTTAAATAAAATCTAAAGGGATAAAGTTTATCTAAGTTTTGCACTAGTGATTTATATTCTTGAGATTCATGGTGGTACTGAGCAGCTGAACCTATTTGCATATGACGGTACTCATACATGAAATCTGGAAAAGATTTTTTTATCTCTAAGATTGTAAATGGTGAGAATACAAAAAATCCAATAAATACAATGATTAGTGATTTTAAATAAAGTGGTGAAATAAAGTTTCCCAATCCATTAATTTTATTTATGTGAATTAAATATGATAAAAATATAGAACTGAAACCTATGCATAATGATAAGTAAGTTAATTTATCTAGGAGGTGATGGTATTCAATCTCAAGTATTCCATCCGTTGTAAGATTAGATAGTTCTTGAAATAGGGATGCTTTACCAGCCAAAGGAATAGAAGAAATCAACAATAATCCAAAACCTAAGCTCAATGTGAAAGTAATTTGAAAACTTTTTGTTCCAGCAAAATTAGGGTTATTATTTATAAACATTTTTATAATGAGACATAGAGATACAAAAATGATAGCCCCTGTATATTTCATTGCAACAGAAATCCCAACCAGACTAGAAAGAAAAATTAATTTTTTCAATGAAATATTTAAATTTTTATACCAATAAACTGATATTGTAAATAATAAAAAACAAAAAAATGTAAGAGGAACATCAACAACTGCAACTTGCGAGTGCTGTATCATAATTTTGGAAAATATTGCTAATAAACTGCCAACCAATCCAATTATATAATTACCCAAAAAATAACATACTATAAAAACCATGATTGGAATAAACGCTATAATTAAACTCGAAACAAACGAAGCAATTTTATAAGCACCCTTAATTGTTATATCATCAGTGAATAATGAAGCCATTTTAAATAAGAATGCTAATATATTCATATACCCAGCGGGATAACGGAAAAATCCGGGGTTATATTCACCCCTATAAATATTATAAGCTGTTTCAACAACTGCTATTTCATCAATATGTGTAGGATGGATTAAAGTTTCTGGAAATGAAAATTTCTGGACGATTAGTCCCAAAATAAAAAGACCAAGAATTGTTAAATAGTCCTTATCTCTTAGCATTTTTTTCTTTGAAATTTCTTTTATGGGATAAATAAATATTTTCCTTTTTTTATTTTAATATAAATTTATTTGAGACTATGAATTTCTTTAATTCTTCACTAACAATATTATTCCCTTTTTCAAGTGTATGGTACTTATCATCAAACCAAGAAGATTCAATTTTAATATTTTTTGATATATCGTAATAATATGCATTATGAGCATTGGTAGAGACTTCTTTAATCATCTCATTCGCAATACCAATAGCTTTGAGGATCTCATCTTTACTTTCATAATTGTCTATCATAGCTATTTCAATAGGAGTATTTGACAGCTTATATAATGATATAGGAGTACATAGTATTATATCTATATTATTTTTTTCACATTTGTTTACTAGTTTATATAAATTATTTCTGATAAAAGTTAATTTCTCCTCAATTTCAAATTGTTTATTGATTTTATTTATTTCAATCTCATTATCAGAAAAACGTCGGGCATCAGACTTTAAGTGATTAGTCTTTTGGTGTAAACTACTCTTTCTAGAGGCAATTTTTAAGATCGTTAAAAAATATGATTGATCAATTATATTTTTTATCAAATTTTTTCTAAATCTGCTGTCACTTTGGTTATGATATTTACCTGACGCTGCAATATTGTTACCATATTCAATAATCGAAAGGTCAGTGAAAAATTGGTAATTAATTATTAAATCTGGCGAGAAATATTTTAGCTTATCATCAAATTGTCTTAGGATGTGGAATGAATTATAGCCTGGCACACCAGCATTTATGACCTCTACAGTTATCTTTTCTCCATAAAATTCATTTAATTTCTTCTCGAGCATTGACGAAATAGTATGTTTATTGCTAGTCCTACCATAAACAATAGACGATCCTGTAATAATTATTCTATAATGATTTTCTGGCTTTACCTTTTCTACCTCAGGTGATCTAAAGCCATGCGAATTAAATTTTTCATACAAAGTATCATGATTTAGTTCCCAGTATGGGGCAAGTTCATAACCTAATTCTTTTGATTTTTGATACCTGCCCGGATAATATTGAAATGCTTTTATATCTTTATCTAGGATAGAAAACAATACTATGGATAAAACCTCTAAACATGTAAAAATAATTATTAAACTTACACCAAACGCAAATATTTTATTTTTTATCAAAAAATTATTCACAATATTAAAATTGAAAATATATGAATGGTCTTTCACTGCTATTTGCAAGGAAAATAAGACTAATTGTGCCAAAAACTATTACGATAATCAGTGATATTAAATAAATCCATTGATATATCTTTTTATTTAAAGTGAATTTTGGTTTTAATCTTCCATTTTTCCTAATTAACCAATCTAAAATAGTAATTATTAAAACATATTTAAACCCACCAAGATGATTAGATGGCAAGGTTAAATTTGTAAATAATTTTCCTAAATATAAAAACGCCTCATAAATGGAATCACTTCTAAAAAATACCCAGGCAAAAGTAGTTGTAAAGAACGTTATTGTTATTTGAGAAATTTCTTTAATGGATGGAAAAATATTTTTATTGCCAGCTATTGAATTTGTGTAAATGCGATTTTTGCCTGAAAGAAAAAGTGGGCAGAATAATAAAGCATGCACTAAACCCCACATTATATATTTCCATTCCGCTCCATGCCAAAATCCGCTCAAAGTAAAAATAATAAAAATATTTCTAATTGAAACCCACTGTCCATTTCTTGACCCTCCAAGTGGTATATATAGGTAATCCCTAAACCAAGATGACAATGAAATATGCCACCTTCTCCAAAATTCTCCAATATCTCTTGAAAAATATGGAAATTTGAAATTTGGCATTAAATCAATTCCAAATAATTTTGCTGTACCAATAGCAATATCAGAATAACCGCTAAAATCACAATAAATCTGAAATGAGAAATAGATCAAGCCTAGGATTAATATTCCACCATCTAATATTTGAAAATTGTCAAAAATATAGTCTACTCTCCATCCTAGAGAATCAGCTATAACTAATTTTTTAAACATCCCCCATAAGATAAGTCTTAACCCTTGTATACAATTATCAAAACAAAACCCTCTCCTTAATAAAAACTGGGGTAAAAGATTAGTTGCTCGCTCAATGGGACCCGCCACTAATTGTGGAAAAAAGCTCACAAAAGTAGCAAAAGAAATAAAATCCTTTGTTGGTTTAATTTTTTTATAATAGATGTCCAATGAATATGACATTGTTTGAAATGTATAGAAAGAAATTCCAACCGGTAGAATTACATTCAGTGTCCAAATACTATTTTGTTCGTAACCAAATGAAGCCAATAAATCAATCCAGGAATCAATAAAAAAGTTGCAGTATTTGAAAAACCCCAATAAACCAAGGTTAAAGCAAATACTTACCCATAAAAAGGATTTCCTAACCTTGATATCTTGGCTATAATGGATCTTTAGCCCAATAAAATAATCTACAATAATGGAAAGAGATATAAGAGTTAAGAATCTCCAGTCCCACCATCCGTAGAAAAAATAACTACTGATTAGAATAGTTAAGTTCTGTGCCTTAAACCTTTTAGTAAATGTATACCAGTGTATTATAAATACGACTGGCAAAAAGATAAGGTACTCTATGCTATTAAAAAGCAATTATATCTTTTTTAATTTGAACTACCAGTTATTTTTATAAGTCTAGTTTTTTAAAGATTCGCTCTGGAATAAGTCGTATAATAAACATTATAATTTTCCAAATACCCGGTACATAAATAACATCTTTCTTTTTTTGATAAGATTTCAAAATTTTTCTTCCAACATATCCTGGTGTAACTATTAACCATTTTGGTAAATCCATGCCTTTTGTCATTTTGGTTTCAACATAACCTGGTAATACTGTCATAACATGGACATTACTTCTATCAAGACGATTTCTTAATCCTGATAAATAAGCCGTCAAGGCTGCCTTTGCAGATCCATAATAATAATTTCTTTTTTTCGCTCTCACACCTGCAACAGATGTGACACAAATGATAAAACCATCTTTTCGCTCTTCAAATTGATTTGCAAAAAAATCAATGATAGGTACAATGGCATTGAAATTTGATCTAAAAATAGTTTCTGCATGGTTAGGCTCTTTCATAGCTTTTTTTTGGTCCCCTAAAAGTCCAACAAAACTAATTATTCCAACAGGTATGGTTTTGATTTTACTTAAAAATAAATCAGTAGAATCTTTATCTAATATATTAAGATCATATAGAGATACTTCTTGGGCAAATTCTTCAGCAATTGATTGTCCAAATTCATTTAATTCACTTTTTACATCACGTCCAACCAATAATAAATCAAAACCATTTCTTGCAAATTCTATCGAAGCCATTTTAGCCATATCACTTTTTGCTCCAACTATTATTACTGTATTCGTCATTTGAACAATCTTTGAGATTGTAAAGATTGAATGTTTTTCTGATTTTTGATTTTATCTTTAAAACATTGAAATTCCTGATATCCATTTTTAAAGTATTGAGGTTTAATCCTAGAGTCTTTTGCTAAATATATTCGACCATTATTATTGTTAACAATCGAGTCTAATTCTATTAATAATTGATGAACTTTTGGTGTATTTTTAAAGTCTAAGGCTAAAGTGTACCCTTCCATCGGAAACGATAAATAATTTATATTCTGCTTTCCAAATAATTTCAAAACCGCTAAAGGTGACCCCTCTCCAGAGTCTACAATACGCTCTAAAATAGATTTAAGAGCTATAGAACTTGATAATTTTGGAAGAACAAATTGATACTGCAAAAATCCGGCATCGCCATATATTCGATTCCAATTCTTTATTTTGTCCAAAGGAAAGAAAAAATTATCGTAATGCGTTTGTCTCCTGGCTTTAGAATTACCTGAAAGATTATAATAAAGAGAATTAAAACATCTAATAGTGGTGGGGTTAATTAGATATTTTGGCATTACAAATGGAATTGAAAATTTAGGATCCTTATGAAGTTTTAATTTTTGATTTCTAGGGTTATTTGCGAAGTTACCTGATATAAAAACACCTCGACCAAGGGAATCATTTCTAGCAGTACAATCAACCCAAGCCACGGAGTATCTATCTTGATTATTGTTTTCAAAACAATTGAATAATTCATCAATCGAACTTGCCTTAATAGTCCTTTGATAAATTATTGATGAACTGACTTTCCGGAGTTTTAATTTTGCAGATATAATTAAACCTGTTAGCCCCATTCCACCACAGGTGAGTTTCCATAATTCCTGATTTTTCTTTGCATCACAATGAATATTCTTGCCATCAGCTGTAATTATTTCAAATGATAAAACATGATCACTGAAACACCCGTCGAGATGATGATTCTTCCCATGAATATCGGCAGCAATTGCACCACCAATTGTAACAAATTTTGTTCCGGGAACGACCACTGGAAATAATCCCAAAGGCATTGTTTTTTGAATTAAATCTCCAATTAAAACATTTGCTGAAACAGTTGCGGTTTGTTCTTGCCTATTTATTTCAATGGTTTTCACTGGATTAAACTTTACCATGGTATCATTAAGAGCGCTATCACCATAACTTTTAAAATTCCCAACAGGAATAAATGGCTTTTTATGGTAAAGAAATGATTGGATTTCTTTTACAGTTTTCAAGGTCACTAAATCCCCTAATTTGACAGGAAAGTTACCCCACGCTGAAAAATATCCTTTTGACATTATCAAATTATAGATAGAGTAAATAGCCGAATGTTGCCATCCAACTTAACACGATTGCTTTTAAAGCTAAATCATCATATATGATTTGGACAGGGTCGCCACCAAGATTATTAACAAAAACTAATTGCAAATACCTAAGAAATCCCATAATTACAAAAAGAGTTGTTAAGTATATATGTTCACTTACTCTAAGAATATTAGAGTCACTTGTACAATAGAGGATATATGTAACGATTATAATTGGTACAAGGATACTAATTACAGTGTTAATGAATGATAAATTATAATCCAATAAAGATTTTCTAAATTGACTATTTCCATTGATTAAATCATCTCTTCTCTTTGAAAATGCTATGAATAAGGCCAATAAAAAAACCATTATTATAATCCAAACTGAAATTGGCGTACCACTAATCTTTCCACCAACGAAAAGTCTTAAAACAAATCCTATAGAAATAACTAAAACATCTAAAATCGAAATTTTTCTAAATAAAAAACAATATAAAATCATTATAGATATATATATTAAAACAGGTAGTAGAGCATCTTGTTCATAAATGAGGAAATAGATTAAACCTATGAATCCAATGAGAATCCCAATTAGTCCTGCATGTTTTAATGTTATTTCTTCTGATGCAATAGGTCTATATTTTTTTAAGGGGTGGTTCTTATCTTCATCTCTATCACTAATATCATTTAAAACATAAATTGCACTTGTTATGCATGAAAATGCTAAAAATCCTATTAATAAGTTCATCCATTTGGGTAAGCTAACCGCAGTCCCATCAAAAAATAATGGAAGAAAAATAAAAGTATTTTTTATCCATTGATTGACCCTTAAAAGTTTCAAATATTTTTTCATAAATTTTATAAAACCTCTAACTCATAAATGAATTGTTTTTCAGAATTAAAATATTTAAGCACAATGAAGCCAAATGAAAAATAAAATAATTGCAGCACGGTTCCAAATTTTAGCAAATACACTCCTTTTGCTTTTCTATTTTATCATTGCTTCAAAAACACCCTACGCCGCAGATGATTTTAGATATAAATTAAATCCACTTGGTGATGAATTAAGTTTTAAAATTTTTTCTGATATTTATGATTTTCAAGTATGGCATTATTTTAATTGGGGTGGCAGAATTGTAGCTCATTATTTATTGCAACTATTTTTAATTCCCTCTAAATCTGTTTTCAACTTTTTTAACGCCATCATTCAAGTATTACTAATTAATACCATCTTTTACTTTGCTTATAATAAGATTGCAATAAAGTATAGGGATGTTTCATCATTACTTTTAATCAATTTATTTTTGTTCTTTGGTTTTTATAAATATTCGGGATTCAGCATTTATATGACACCGACAATTAATTATACTTGGATGCATTTAATAGTATTGTGTTACTACTTACCTTTTTGGCACTTTTATATTCATAAAAAAGATTCTGAAAAAAGGCTCTTCTTTCTTTATCTTGGTATTATAGCTGGTTGCACAAATGAACATACATTAATAGCTCAATTATACTTTTTTTTATTACTATATATTTTAAAGAAAAATACGATTACTAAAGAGCTACCTAGTTTTTATTATCATAGTTTAATTGGAGTTTTAATAGGAGGAATAATCTTGATATTCTCCCCTGGTAATTTTATTCGCGCGAGTTCGCAAAATTCTATTTTATCAATTGATTCCATAATAGGGTACATGCACTATGATTTAGTTTGGATTATACATGATATAAAACCATTTTGGTTTATGTTAATCTTATTAATTATAGTTTATTATTTCTTTTACAAAAAATCATTAGTGATATCCATGCCCCATATCATTATTTTGTCTGTTGGAGTAACCTCATCTGCTTCAATGGCATTTTCACCCAGTTATCATAGTGGAACAAATTTATTTTTATTCATATGTATTATAATCTTTGCTTTATCAACCATGAATATCTCATTATTCTCAAATTATTTATCGTATATAAATATCATATCAACATTAATCCTTCTTATGTACTTATACCATAATCATAATTTCATACATAATTATTTCTACAATACGGAAAAAGATATCCTATTAAAAAAAGAAGAAGGCAATTATGATTTAATGATAAATAATATTAACATAGATACAAATAGATTAGTCAATTATTACGCAATCGATAATGATCCTAATAGTCCTAGAAATGTCCATATATCTACATATTATGGCATTAAATCAATTAAATCGGTAAAACAGAATAATTGATATCTAGCTCTATCAAATTAATATAACATATAAATTTTTAATTTATGTTAATCCTAAGTCTGAAATAGCTACAAGCATTGAGTGACAAAGGCATCACGGAAAGACATTAAAGAAATATTATTTTCCCTTATAACACTCTGTACACTGGAATGACATAATGCTTTAGTCTCTTTCTCCCCATTTAGTGATTCATTATCACCATATGCTGGGTGTACCATTAGTTCGGTAATGCCTTCAGGAATTTTCATTAGAGTCTTACATAGAATCTCACTGTTTAATTTCCCATCCATTAATCTTAGACCTCGAAAATGATCTGTAGTCAATACACCACTGACCAATAAAGGTTTTTTTCCAAAAAGTGCTAATGTATTTAAAGCTATCACCTCACTATTCCTTTTTATCCCTCCAGAACTAAAAATTGGTTCTATTGGCCATCTTAATGCAGGGAAATTCAAATCTTTTACCACATTTAATAGTATTTTAAGAACCGTAGGATGAATATGTATATGGTGGTGTGTGTTTATATGGTCTGGTTTAGAAGTAATTTTCAGAAATTCATTAATTTGGGCCCTAATTTCAGCATGTATAACAGCTGACAATCTACTTCCACCTTTGATTAATCGACTTACTAATCGTATCGGAGGTAAAAACTCTCCAGCAGCGTCACAAAGCCCCACATCAGAAGGACCTTTTGTCAAAGGTAGACCCTCAGTTAAACGTAAATGTAATCCCAAAGGTAAATCAACATCTTTAGCTCTATTAATGCCATCATCAGTATAAGGCATTCCAACAAGTAATGATGCTGAAGAGACTATTCCATCAACATATGATGAGATTATCCCTCTGTTCACAGCCTTAGATACACCAAGGTCATCTGCTACAACAATCAACTTTCTTTTAATTTTTCCTCTCCCTAGTAAACAAAACTTTAAATTTGATTTTAAATAGGTCACGTATCATTGTAATTGTTGCATGAATAGGCTTTACACTGCTCCCTTCTACATATTGGACTTGGAGTGGAATTTCGATTATGGAATAGTTATTAGCTTTTATATCTATCAATAGTTCAACATCAAACGCATAACCATCTATAATTAGTTTTGGAAATAACTCTCTTGCAAGCAACCCTTTAATTGCTTTGCAACCGCATTGAGTATCAGTAATACCCCTAGGTTTCATTTTTAATGTTACAACCCTAAATATTTGACTAATTAGATTTCTGTATCCAGGCACATTTGCAACTTTGGGAGATTCATCCAACCAACGGGAAACCTGTACAAGATGAGCTTTACCTAATGAGATAGGATCTATTAATTGGTTAAAATTCAATGGATCTACAGGTAAATCTGCATCCGTATATAACACTATATCACCCTTACTTTCTGCAACTAAGTCCCTGAGGATTGCCCCTTTACCTCTATTTTTGGGCCCTTTAATTAAACGGCACCATGCATTATTTCGAACAAACTCATTTAGAATCATAACTGTACCATCCTCGCTACCATCATCACCAACCAATACCTCGATATCTGAATTATTACCAATAATATCCATTCTAAGACGTTCTAAGGTAGGAATAATGCGCAATTCTTCATTATATGCAGGTATAACTATAGATAGCTTCATAAATTAAAGTAACAAGGTAAGACCGAAATACAAGTATTCTTGCAACACAAAACCTTGCATCAAAATGTTTTTACCCAGACTCTAATTTTTGTGAACTGGGATAAATTAGATACAGAAATTCTTTTCGTCGTATGGTTTAGTTTTATATTATATAACTTTGATTTATGTTTGTAATAAGAACCTGTGTACTGGATAGAACCCGATATAAGGGGAGTATGGTTCCAACTATGAACCAAGAAATCATTATTTGGTTCGATATCATGATAATCTGAAAATATATCCCAGCAATTTTCACCATAAATCATTTGAATTGTATCAAAATCTGATTCAATTATGCCAATTGTATCTCCAAAAGAATTCAAGGTTGAAATATTTTCCAAATTAAAAATAATAATTGAATCATTTTGCATACTTAGTGTTTCATCTTGATGTATTAGTACTGATGATAATAACATTGAATCTTCAATTTGAATTGGAAGTTTTAAATCTTTTAAATGATGTTCCCATACACTGAATGATTGCAAATTATTAGGAACTTTCTTTTTTTCAAGAATATAACAGAACGTTGGATAAGAGACATAGGAATCTTTGACTTCAAAATAATAGTTTAAATAGTCCAATATATTTTTTAGCCCAGAAAATCGATTTTCACTTGAAAATCTGGAGGCCCAATTTTGTCTTAATGACAAACTAGTATAGGATTTATAATCATTTAACAAAAGCACTAACTTTTTTTTATCGTTGAGTTTGCTCTTTAGTGAGTCAATATTTTGCCATGTATAATGTACTGGATAGACAGTTTCAAAGGTTTGTGAGAAAAAATTATAAATTTCACGGCTACGCCCATCCATTAAAAGTGCACTATCATCAGTCTTTGACAAAGCCAGATGGCTTTGCATAGCAATTTTTTTCCAATCAGTATTTTGTTTACCTAATGTTTTTACCATACCCATTAATTGAGCAGTTACTAATACAATGATAAAGACAGTGTTTATTAATGGCGATAAATAATTATGTGATTTTATAGCAAGATAGAGAATAACTGGAAAAACTAAAATCCCATGTTTAGACTCTAACTGAGTTGCTCCAGGCAATGATAATGTTTGAAAGAAATAATACACTATAAAAAAAGGTATTATATTGTAAAATAAAAGTCTTATAAAAATTTGTTTTTCAGAACAATATGTTCTCCAAAGAATAAACGAAAAAACAATGGATATAAAAATGAACATAGCTATTAAATAAAATGAATATGTTGGGGCAATATCCAAGCCAAATATCATTTGATAAACTGCATAAAAAGGTTTGACTAGAGTCGATTTGGTAAATCCTAGAATTTGAACTGAGTTTGGATCAACTGAAGCATGCCCAGATATATTTAGCCAAATAAAAAGTTTCCAAATAAGTTGTGGGCTAATTAAAAAAACTATAATTATTATAAGAAATATAGACATTAAGACTATTCTTAGTTTTACATTTTTCACTAAGTCTATCATTGTTGATTTTAATAATGCGATTCCAAACTGTAATGCGTTTAATACATACATGTGAAAAATGCTACCAATGCTTCCAGCGATTCCTAAAATAATTTGAGTCTTTAACTTAAATCTATCAAATCCAATCACAAGAATTATAAAGGTCAATATAGATGACATGAAATAATAGGAGTAATAACGGAATAATATTGACATCGATAAAATAAATGGATTTGTGATTATCAATATGCTTAAAAGAAATAATTCAAGTTTTGTTTTTGGAAAAAATAAAAATAATAATATGACACCTAAACAAGTAAAAAAAATACTAGTAAATCTTAAATTGAAGGTGTCTGATGGTTTGACTTCTTTTATTGAATCAATAATCTTAGAAACAAAATATTGATAAGGAACAGGCTTATGTACTTTTGCAATATCCAAGGTGTAAAATTCATCTCCATGAAAAGGAGTCTGCTCACTTAGAAAATAGCTTAGGCATAAGACTGAAGTAAGCGTTATGCCCACATAAATTATTTTTCTAATTAAAGTTGTAGAAAATATTAAAATCAATCTCCCTGATATTTAAATCTGTAAAAAACGGTAATCTAACAATTCTATTTGATATTTCTACTGTTTTAGGACACGCCAAACGTTCTTCAGTTAGTTTTTTAGCCATAGTTGATAAATGCAGTGGCAAATAATGAAAAACAGCGTGGAGTCCATTCTTTTTTAAATGATTGATAAATCTTGTTCTTATTTCTAATGAAGGCATAATCAAATAGAACATATGATAAGTTTGGTTACAATGAGCAGGAATATATGGCAAGTGAATATCACTATTATTAGCCCAGTCTTTTAAATGGAGATAATATTGATTCCAAATTTTTTTTCTCTTTTCCTGAATTACGTGACGTTGTTCTAACTGCCCATAAAGAAAAGCTGCAAGTATATCTGATGGTAAGTATGATGACCCAATGTCAACCCAGGAATATTTATCAACTTCACCACGAAAAAATTTTGATCTATCAGTACCTTTTTCCCTAATTACTTCAGACCTCTCTATGTACTCTTTATCATTTATTAAAAGGGCACCACCTTCACCACAAGTAAAATTTTTAGTTTCATGAAAACTTTGTGTTGCAAAAGTTCCAAATGTACCTAAATATTTATCTTTATATTTTCCAAACAAACCATGGGCATTATCCTCAATTACTTTTATTTGATGACGCTCTGCGATATCCATGATTATATTCATTTCACAACCAACCCCCGCATAATGAACAACAATAATTGCTTTCGTTTTTTCTGTTATTAAAGATTCAATTTTTGTCTCATCAATATTCAATGTATCTTGGCGGATATCAACAAATATTGGTTTTGCTCCACGTAAGACAAAAGCATTGATTGTAGAAACGAATGTAAAGCTAGGAACGATAATTTCATCGCCAGGTTCAATGCGTAAAAGAATTGCAGTCATTTCCAAAGCGTCAGTGCAAGATGTAGTTAATAAAACTTTATTTGTGTGGAGGATATTTTTTAAAAGTGAGCTAGACTTTTCAGTATAAGGGCCATCACCCGAAATATGTCCATAAGAAATTGCGTCTTTTATATAATGTATTTCATTCCCAACAAAAGAAGGTTTGTTAAATGGTATTATATTATTCATTTTTATTTATTATGTAAATCTGCTGAATACCAAAACCACCCCCATTATACTTTTCTTCTAATTCAAAAAATTGTTTATTTATTGGGTTTGAATATCCTTCATAAGAATTATAATCAGTTATCAATTCTCTCAGGAATCTAGACCCTAGATAATAGACTGATGAAATCTCCTTACATTCAAAAGGATATTGATTTTGCTCTAAAAATTTTTCTAGCTTTTTCTTTTTTATATATTTATTAAAATCATGCTCATACAAAGGATCTAAGCTTACTAATCGCCTCATCGAATTAAGTAAGACCAATGGCTCATAAAACGCCTCTGATAATAATATTTTACCACCATTTTTAGTCACTCTAATTAATTCGCGAATTGCAGATTTTTGCTCTTCCCAATTCCTCAAATTAATTAATACTCTGGTTGATATAGACATATCAAATGTTGAATTAGAAAATGATAATTTTCTTACATCACCTTCATAAAATGAAAATTTATTTTCTAAATTAAGTTTTCTTGACTGTTCTTTTGCGTGATGTATCATATTTTTTGCAAAATCGACTCCAGTAACAGAGCTTGGATTACTATCATTATATTGAAATGAAGAATAACCATTTGCACAACCCGCATCTAAAATATCATCATTCTTATTTATGTGATTACATATCTCTTGTATCTCTAATGCAATGGCATACTGGTCGCCCCATGAAGCTTTATATGAATTTTTAAATGTTTTACCCTGGTTTTCCCAATAATCTTTTATATGGTCTTTCATTTTTTATTCTCTTTTTATGTTAGTATTCCTTGCTAGTTACATGATACTGGGGTTTCTCCATTGATCTAAAATGTATCCTTGCCAAATATTCGCCAATAATACCAATTGCTAATAATTGGGCTCCAGAAAATATAGCAATTATCGATGCTAAAAATGGAAACCCAGGTACAGGTGAACCATATAATAGAAAACGTCCACAAACAAAAATCAGTACCCCTAATCCAAAAATGGAAAACATAAACCCCATTATGCTTGCAATTTGTAATGGTAAAATACTAAAACCAGTTAACATATTTAATGCATGTTGTACTAATTTTCTAATTGTATAATTTGATTTTCCTATTCTCCTTTCATCGTGATCTACGGGGATTGCAGTGAATGAATTTGTTCCCCAGGACAGTAATACATCTATAGATACAAAAGAACCCTTATATTGTTTAAATGAATTCCTTAAGGCTGTATTAAATGCTCTGTAGGAGCTAACATGTTTGGCATTTTCTATCCCCATAGCTGTTTTTAATGCCATTTTAGTAATTATAGATGCCAAATTACGGAAGAGGCTATGCTTCTCTTTTTCAGGGTAACCATATACTACATCAAATCCATCACTTAATCTTTGTAATAACTTAGGAATTTCTTCCGGTGGATTTTGTAGGTCATCATCAAGTGTGATAACCGTATCATAATTTGCAAATCTTATTCCGCACAGTAGAGCATTGTGCTGTCCATAATTTTTTGATAAGGTAATTAACTTAGTATTCTGATGGCTAATACTCAATTCTTCTAATTTGCCATTTGAGTTATCATAACTGCCATCATCCACATATATTATTTCATATTTTAAGTCTAGATTATTTAAAACATTTAAAATACGTTCATTCAATTCATTTAGATTGTTAACACTATTAAATACTGGTACTATAACAGAAATATTTTTACTCACCAGCCACTACCCTGTCCTTTTCCGTATCTAAATATTAATTTTTCTCTTAATTTTGGATTAATAAAAATAGAATCACCCCATCTAAGCTGCCCAGATCTTGCTTCATTAATGTTATATATATTGTAAAGCTCATATCCATATTGCCCCAAATATTGACCAATTTGATAATAACGAGAATGTTCTCTATAAAGTGGCACTACCTGCCATTCAACATAAATTAAACCTATTTTGCAAGCAGATAAAAATGACTGGCTACCTTTCAGTACGTCTAGCTCACTGCCCTGAACATCAAGTTTTAGTATATCTATATTTCTAATATTATTTATTGCGCAGATGTTATCAAGGGTATTTGTCTCTACCACAGTTGTTTCCTTTTTCTCAAATCCCCATGCTCTTTGATTTGGTTTTTTAAAAGAATTTAAATTATCACTTTCACTTAAATAAAAAGTCATATTTTCTTTTTTATTTGATAAACCTAATAATGAGATACTAATACTATTATCATCGCCAAATTCACTTAATAATTTCTTATAGGATGCTTCTGTTGGTTCAAATGCAAATATTTTTGAATTTGGAAAAACAGATCTATATCTATTCACAGTGTTTCCGGTATGCGAACCGACATCAAAAATTATAATTTTATCTAATTTATTAAGGAGGTGTTTTTGGTCTTTGAAAGCATCCTTAAAATTTTTTCTTATGAAAAAGGAAAACTTTTCTTTTATTTTATAATGTATATCTTTTCTTAATAAAAATTTTTTGAAAAATTTAAATAACCTCAATTTTTTTGTCACCTTTTATGTGATTAATTAACAACCTAATCTCATCAGTAGCCCAGTTTTGTCTGTTAATGTTTCTTGGCTCAGGATAAAAACTAAATGGGTTTGAATTTTTATACCGATTATCATTATTAATCTTAATAACGCAATTCATCATTGAATATTGGTTTAAATATAATTTTACTTTTTTTACCATTTGAATTATTGGAACACTTTTAGAATCTCCCATATTTACTGCTAATGTTTATGCCTTCATGTGGGCGTACTAGATTTGATTGACTGTTTTATACTATCATGAAGATGTTTTATGAATCCTTCTTTTGATAAATAATTTTCCCATATTTCTCTGCAATATTGTTGCTTTTCAATGAATTGATTATTCGTCATTGATTGATGATAATCTTGAATTTTTTCTACTAAATAATCTATATGATTTTCATCAACCCAACAGATAATTTTTTTCCAATCTACTTTATCTTGTAGAGGTAAAATACAATTTGAATTAATAAACAACGGGATTCTCCCCAAACAAAGTGTTTCATAAAATCTAAGTGAATAATTTGCTGCACCACGGAAACAAAATGTATAATCGCTGTCAACGATATTATTTATAAATTCTTTTCGAGCCTGGTCATTTTGTCCTATTGTGCCCGGTGCAAATGAAGAGCGAATCTTAAAGTTAGTCTTTAGTTTATTTGACTTTTTTAATTGAGCTAATAATTTTTTCCTCTTTAACAAAAGTGGAAAGATAGGCTCTGGTTTTATTTTTGTATTAAACAATTTATAAGAAGTGTGTTTAAATGAGTTTTTTAAAATGATACCAATTAGTTTTGATTTAGGGTAATTGGCAATACCATCAAAACCAATTACAGGATAATCAGATTTTTCTCTTTTTTCTAATTGCCCTCCATAATATTCGAATAATAAATCTTTTTTCATATCTCCGGGTTGGATTATCTCATTTTTAACTTGCATTGTAGAGTCACCAAAATATTTAATGAAAATACAATTTCGATGATAATAATTTATTGAGTGATCACCATCAACCCACACATAAAGAAATTGGTTACTTTTCTTCATTAAATCCGCCATTTCATTAACCAGGTTCAATTTATTATTTTTTACATAGTAATTAAGTGTCAAAGGCAAAAATCCAACATCACTTTCTATGGTATTTGTCACAATTTTAAAATGATCTTTATAATGTAAGAAATTATCGCTCCATTTTGACCATTCTTTTGTTCCATCTCCCCAGAATGCTCGAATTGGATGAATTAAATGGTTTAACCAACTAGTTTCATCAGAATGTGTTTGTTCAGTGTAAAGATTTATCAAACTAGATTATGCATTATTTTTATTTCTTTGGTATGAAGAACCAATTCTATTTGAAAGGTTAACAAATAGTAATATTAAAATTTCAAATCCATTTATCATTCGATTCAATCTTTTTGCTTTAAGATTTGCATCGAATAATGGGACTACTAGCCATGAAGCAAGCCATTTCATAAGCAGTTTCGAAGAAGATATTTTTATTGGATAATGTGAATACATATCTGGCCATTTAGATCGAACTAAATAATGTGCTCTTCCATACATAAAATGCTGTTTAAATAAAGCCTTCCAAGTTGAACGATGTATATGTTCGACTTTTATTGTTGGAACATATAGGACATCCCAACCACTTAATTTTACACGCCAATTATAATCTACATCTTCACCTCTAAATAATGATTCATCATATTTCCCAACTTTTTGTATAACTTCTTTTTTATATGATGAATTCACACCAGGTACTGACCTCACAAATTGTATTGATTGGTATCTTGGGAAAGTAGAAGCATCAGCAATCTGAGATATGAAAGATGTACTGCTTCCGTCAACAACAGTGCCACCTATAACACCAGCATTTTTATACTTTTTATGGAATTCAGCCATTCGCTCAATCCAATCAGGAAAAGGCCGTGCATCATCATCAGTTTGCATAACGATTTCTCCAGTGCAATAAGGTAAACCAATATTTCTACTTACAGATAGATTTTTATTTTTTGTTTCTATTACAACTATTGAATCAAATTTTGTTTTCCAATAATCCAATGTTTCCGCACAATTATTTTCTCCACCTCCATTTACAATTACAATTTCATCAGGTTTTTTTGTCTGATTATTTATGAGTGACTTAAGAGTACCGCTTATAAGATCTCCTCGATTATATGTGCATATAAATATAGAGATTTTCATTATTATAAATTGTTAATCATTAAGTAAATCGTAATAATTATCTGCCATTTTTTCAATTGTAAAAGTATCTAAAACATACTTTTGACCTTTAAAACCAACCTTTTGTCTTTTATCAATCAATTGAAGATCGAGCAATTCGTGTTTTAATTGTTCTTTAGAATTTTTTTCTATTTTAATTACCTCTTCAGAGGGAAATAATAAATCAAATGGAGGTATATTGTATACGATAGTCGGTAATCCTGCTGCCATTGCCTCAATTACTGATAATCCAAATGCTTCACCCGTACTTAATTGACAATATATATCATAGTTACAATATAAGGATTCAACGTTGCTGCTCCTTCCCATTAATAAAATAGAGTCCTCGGCATTATATTTTTTTATTTGATGATATAATTCATTATAGAAAGGCCCTTCCCCAAATATATGATATTCAAAATTTTGTTTTATTTCATCCTCACTAAATGAAGAAATAACATCCTGAATACCCTTCCAAGATTCTAGGGCAGCAACGGTTAATATTTTTAGTTTACCATCCTCTAAATAGTTATTCTTACTGTCTATTTTTGAAAAATCTAACCCATGATTAATCACGGTATTTTTTTCTGAGCCAAAATATGGCTCTGATGATTTTTTTACAAATTCTGAAACTGAAATAAAGGTTAGGTTTTTATATTTAATATATTTTCGTTGAATAAATTCATAGCGATGTGGAATCAGAGAAGCTGGTGAATGAAGCACATAATATATTTTTGATTTTTTTGGAAGTATCCCTTCACCATGATAAATGAAATTAATTAAATACTGGTCGGCATGATTCCATAGTGACCATACCCTGTAAAATATTGCTGCTATAAATCCCTGAAAGTATTTTGAGTAGGGAACAAATTTAATTTCAATTTTAGGGTTCCATTTACCCCAACTTATTCTTTTTGGAGTATCCCAAACAAAAAGAGTTATTTTAACATTGTTTTTCCTTATCAACCGATTGGCTAAGCAATATATAAACCTTTCAACTCCTCTTCCCAACCTAAATTGAAAAGGGGAAATAATTACTAAATGTCTTATGCCACTAGAGATTGATAGTACTCAATATATTTTGGGCCAAGAGCTTCAATTGAATAGTGATTAACCGCATACTCTCTTGCCTTATCTCCAATGTATTTTCTATTAGTTTCGTTTAAATACAAAGATTTTATTTTTTCAATTAAGTCTTGAATATTTCCTGCATTAAATAAAACACCACTTTTCCCCGAATTCAATGTTTCAGGTATTCCTCCTATACTAGATGCAACAACAGGTTTCCCACAGGCCATCCCTTGTGCAACTGTATAGGAAAAAGATTCATAAATCTCTGATGGAACAACAACTATATCAGTTTTGCTATAAAATTCAGGTAATTTCTCGTAATCAACAAAACCTTTGAAAGAAACGTAGTCGATTAAATTTTCTTTAATTAAATTATTCTTACATCTTTCAAAGGATGCTCCTCTTTCATAACCTATACATGTTAAGTGCATATCCTTATATGTTTTAGCTAAAAAAATAAAAGCTTTTATCAAAGTTTCAACACCCTTTGCTCTTTCGAAACGTCCAACATGAAGAATATGAAAATTATTATTTGTTATATTATTTTTAGGCGTAAAATGATTTGTATCGAGAATATTTGGAATTACTTTTATTTTTTCTTCCCGGATTTTAAAAATCTTTATTAATTGTTTTTTTAAGTCATGGCTAGGCGTAGTGATATTTTGAGCCCAATTAAAACACTTTTTTTCACGATTAAATGCAAACCATGTGTCAACACCTTTAAGTTCATGATGGTTATAGAATCCTCTTAAAATAGAAAAAGGCGTATGCGAACGAATAAGAGTTTTTTCTCTCTTATCAGAAAATGTTTTTAAAAAGTGAAATCCCTCAGAATGAATATCCATAAACTCAAAAAGCCCTGGTTGATCGTAAAGGTATTTTGAATATAATTTTGATATTTTTTTATCGGTGTATGATCTAAATGCATTTTTTAATATTGGGAACTTTAAATAATTTGAAATATTCTTGTAACCAGATATTGAAAATGAAGAATTATAGATACCATTACTTTCAAGTAATATTGATTTAGACTCAGTATTAATTGAAACTGAATGGCATTTAAATTTTTCTTTTAAAGCGTTTAGCAAATAATAATTATGCATAGCCACCCCACCAGTAGATTTAGGGTAGGCCCATCGAGATATTAAACTAAATTGTTCTATAATCCACCCCCAATAATATTTCTATACAAATTTAATTTTTGTTCAGCTATTTTTTCTACAGATGCATATTTTCGAATAAAATTCTGAGCATTATTACCCATTATCAATCTTTTATTGACATTCTCTATTAAATCAATAATATATATTGACAATTGTTCATAATCCATGTTGCTGAATAAATATCCTGTTTCCCCATGTTCTATTAGTTCTGGTATACCACCAACATTTGTAGCAATCACAGGTAATCCTGCTGCCATCGATTCATAAATGAATAATGGTGAATTATCAAAGCTAGATGGTAATAAGGCAACATCACACTGATTATAAAATTTTAGAAGGTCAATTCTTGGCATAAATTTTTTAAATACTATATTAGAAGGATATACAGAACCTTTATTTGGTTCATAACCAACAAAATAAAACTTTGTTCTTTCTAAATAATTATTATTTACCAAATCAATAGCCTTCAACAATGTATCTCCACCTTTTAAGACATCATTTCTTGATGCAAAAATAAAATGCACATATCGTTCATTCTTTTTGTAAATGGTAATTTTATTTTTTTCAACAGCTAATGGAATCACATACTTTTTATTAAACTTACCATTCTTTTCTTTTTCCACAATTGATATCATTGCCCTTGAAGGGGATAATATTGCATTAGCCCGGTCCATTGGAATGAAACTGAATAATCGCTCTATATAATGGCCAAGCGGTGATTTTAAACCACATTGTTTATAAACAGTATAGTGGGAACAATGTAAATGAGATATGTACTTAAATTTCTTGGAAAAACCAATCCAAAAATTTCCACCTTCTGTAAACTCTAAAATATCAAATTTATATTTTTCATCTAGTTTAATTATAGCTTTGTAACTAATCCATCCATAATAGACATAGACGATTAATCTTGTAAAAATATTTAAGAATAATACTTTCGAAAAGTAAGTTAGGAATTTTGATGAATAACAGAAATGTATAACTCTAACTCCCACATCATCAATATAGTTTTCTCTGTGTTGATTTAATATTCTCTTAACAATGGTAACTTTATGCCCTTGCTTGATGTGCTCTTTAGCAATTGACTTCAAATACCACCCTGCACCACCTCCACCAGTACCAATTTTATTAGGATAATTATTTTCAAATAAACATATATGCAACTGTTAAACTACCGTCTTTTATTTATAAGTGATTTACCCCTATAAAGTGTATATCTCGGATAAAATATTAATCCCAAAATAATAATCTTAAGGGAATGATAGGGATATTTAATAAATGGACTAATTAATCCAACCTCCATTGCATTGAAAAGACTGTTTTGGGCTACTTTGATTAAGCTTATTAATTTTTTATATGGGGAAATCTTTAAAATTATAGAATACATAAAGATTCTATTTATCCTCCATATTTTTGATTCAATTCCAATTGATGTTGAAATACCATCTTTTGTTTGGTTATAAACCCCACCAATGAAATCCATAAATTTCAATTTACCATAGAAACTAAGAATGTAAAATAAAAACTGATCGCCTGAAAGTATTTGGTCACTGAACTGTTCTAAATGACTTATAACCTTAGGGTTATTTTTAAATACTACTGAACAAGTAGGTATTAGCGAATTATCAATATCTTTATTATAAATTTCGGAATCATTTAGTTCTAAAAAGGGAGCCTTCACTTTATGATAACACATTATATATTCTTTTTTATTCGATAAGAAATCCACTTGTTTTTGAAGTTTTAAGGGCTCAGTCCAGAAATCATCGCCTTCACATAATGCGATATATTTACCTTTACATTTTTTCAAGGTTTCCATAAAGTTATAATTTCCAGTTGCATGGCCATTGATATACGTCACATCTTTTCGTTTTCTTAAAAAAAGCCTAATGAATTCTGGATATTCTTTTTTATAATCTTGACAAATTTCTCTGGTACCATCTTTAGACTCATCTTCCCCAATACAAATTTCATATGGAAAAGTTGTTTTCTGCATTAAAAACCCATCTATCGCTTCTTTTAAGGAATCCACGTGGTTATAGGTTATACAGCAAATGCTTACTAGTGGTTTGCTCATAAATATATTTTACTTAAAAAAGGAAAACACGAGTTTAATCTGACATTATAATCTGATAAATACATTATATGATTTCATAATAATTTTATTGAAAGTCTACTATTTTTATTAATCCGTCAATTGTTTTAATCAATATTTTTCCATCATACTTATAAACAACTTCACCTGGGTTTTTATCACTAAAGATTTTTAATAAAGTATTATTTTTAATTTTTACAGCTTCATATATACGGGAAATTTTTAAACTTTTAGGTTTATTCTTTATTTTCACTCCTTGAGATTTAACTCCAAAGGCTTTGATTATTTTAATTATTTCATCAGAACACATGTTTTGAAAACTAATTTCATTAATATTTTTTGTTCTGTTAAAAAATGACCCGGAAGAAATATCAACTTCAGTTCCTTTATAATTAAAATTATTTTTTTTCAACATTTCAAAACCTTTTTTAAAGACAACTCCTTCAAGATAAAAAGATAAAAAATAAACCAAGCCTAAATCTAAATCATCGGTAAGTTTTATTTTTTTTTGGTAAATAATATTTCCTGCATCAACGACCTGACTCATATAGTGCATAGTTGCACCAATAAATTTCATCCTATTAAAATAAACCCCATTCAATGGTGTCTTTCCTCTTAGATGTGGCAGATATGTTGGATGAATATTAATCAAAATTTTTGATTTCATTTCATTCGTAGGTAGAATGAACGGACATCCATTTGATATTAATATATCAAATGGATTACTCATTATGTTTGCGATTACCCGTGTTTTGTCTTGTAGTGTAAACAATCTGTATTTTTTTGTAATATTTTGAATATCTTTTTCTAAGTAGCTATCCTTTAAACATAATATTTCGATATCAAATTCATCATAATGTATTAAGTGTTTTAAAACATTTGCTCTATTACCAATAAAAATAATTTTCATTGTTCAGTAATTAATCTCTGCTCTTTTATTCATTTTTAATTATGTTTTTCACTATTCTCATTTCTTTAATAGAGTACCTCTGATCAACAGGTAAAGGTAGCAGATTATCTGCCAATTTTTTTTCAAATTCAAAACCTTTATTCAATACTGATATTGTTCTGTCCCAAAATGAAGGGATAAATAATCCTTTTTGGTGCAAATTTGATTTAGCAATTTTTTTAATAGGAATAAATGGATAGCACAATGGAACACTTATTAAATTTTTGGGTATTTTAAATTTATTGAAATCTCTTAGTTTTTGATGAAGGTAGTTAAAATTTTGAATACGAATATCCGCTATCTTTTTATAATTGATACGACTTAAAAGTCTCTCAGAAAAAAGAGATATTTTCAATAAATCTGAGTTTAATATTTTTTCGCTCTCAAGAAAGTTTTGATATGATATTTCTTGATTGCCTATCAATCTCTGAATTAAATGATCATATTTTGTGCTGTTATTTCTCGGAAAATTATCGTCGCAAGATTGAGGAGAATAAAGATATGCTCCATCTGGCACACCAAAAAATTTTCTCGCTGAATTAAATGACCATATTCCAGTATAACCTTTTTCAAAAAATCCTTGAGTATCATCTATTATTAATTTTTCACCATATTTATTAATAAGTGAATGAACAACTTGTCGTTTTATACCAAAATAATTTATGAAGAAAAGATATTCATTCTTTTTTAATTGGATATCAGCTGGTTCAAGATTTTGATTTAATGGATAATACTCAAACTCAATTTTATTTAGTAATATTGGTTCAAAAATAGCATCACAAGTGTAGTATGGAATAAATATTTTATTTGGTTTAATTCTTTTAAGAATAAAATTTAAACACGCTCGTCCAGTGCTGAGAGGATATGCATCTTTATGAAATAAGTTATTTCCTTTTAATATTTCTAATTCTAGAAAACCCCCAATCTTCTTCATTTTGAAATCTCTTTTTCTGAAGAATTAAGTTCACCAGTTTTTGGGCATTTGTCATTCTTTATTATTGTATTTTGATTTTTCATAAAATTTATTTTATTAAAACTTTAACATTTATGTTAAATATTGAATTCGTATAGTTTAACTAGAAACTATTCAATAATTACTTGAACATAATTGCCCATATTATCCATTTTATTAAGCATCTCATTACTTGATTGAAATTTTAAAATCATCGTTCCCAACGTACCCCCTGAGCCGGTAAAAGGATTTATTTTATCACCATTTTTATAAAACATTTCAAATTCTACTATATTATTTTTTATCTCTTCTTCAAGCCAAACATCATTAAGTATACCAGTTTGATTGGAATGGACCATATAACATGACCAATATCCTTCAACATCTTTCATAACTAAATCTGAACAATCATGACCCATAGCAGATTTAATTGTATATTCTACCATATCAATACCTGTAGCATATTTTGTAACCTGTGGAATGAGATTACCCCCATTTCTAGGCCCTAATTCCATAATATAAATATTATTATCATTATCAATTCTAATATCAAAGTTGTAGGCTCCTGTTTTCATATTTAATAAGGTTAATAAACGTTGGATTTCACTGTGAACTTCTTCATGTACTTTTTTTGGCATATTATATGGCCAACTTTCCCCAACAGGAACAAATGGATTGATTGCCGATTTTTCAAAATGCTCATTTGCAAAACATCTAAAAACCAATTTGCCGTTAACAGAAAATCCGTCACCTGCTATTTGGTAACCTGACTTTTTAACATACTCCTCAATAATTACTCGTTTTGATCGAGAATATGTCATAGCATCATTAAAACTCTCGCTAAGAGAATTGATATTTTTAATTTTATGTACTCCCTTACTACCTGAAGAATCAATAGGCTTTAACATAACTGGCATATTAAAAGAATTAAAATCCTTTTTTGCATCTTCTAATATGTTATAACCTTTTGCTTTTGGAACAAGAAATTCATTTTCTAGGAGAAACTTTCTAAAAAGATCTTTCTTAGATAAAATCTCAACAGATTTATAAGGATTTGTTGGAAAATCCATATTTTCACAAACGTAAGCTGCAGTTGTTGCAGATGGGTCTGATGCATAACATACTATTCCATCTATTTTTTCTCGTTTTGCAACTTTTAAAACCTCCTCCTTATCTATAGTACTTACGTTTATAAATTTATCAGAATATTTATGACCAGGGTTATCCGGTAAATAATCACATGAAATAACATAAAAACCCATTTCTTTAGCTTTTATGATAGATGGAGTTTGAAAATGGGAACCTCCAAGCATTAGTACTTTCTTTTTTTTCATTTTAATTAAGGGAAACTTCCTCTAAATCAATAAATATTTTATTTTTTTACTATTAATGGTCACAAAATTCTCCAGACCGTTCAAATTATGGTGTCAATGTTTTTCAACTAACATCTGGATTTACTAATCCCTCTTGGTGGTTATTGGTGTAACACTATGTTTAGGTTTTGCTAAATTTTCAACTCTGTCTTTCTCATATTTCCAAGAAATATCACCAAGCAGTTTTTCTAACTCTTGCTCTTTAATTTCGTAAAAGTTTTCCTGTGCAGGAAACTGACCACCTTTAACCTCATTTTTATATTCTTCAAGCGCTGATTGTATAAGCTGACCTGCCTCACAATAACGCTTTACGAACTTTGATTTAAATTCCCAAAATAAACCAACTAAATCATGAAAAATTACAAGTTGTCCATCTACCCTATCTCCTGCTCCAATACCATAAACTGGAATATCCAATTCTGATGCTATGATACCTGCTGGTTCAGTTGGCATTGCTTCTAATAATAAAAAAGAACAACCAGCATCTTGCAAGCGTTTTGCCTGATCTAATATTATCTCTGTACTCTTTGCAGTCTTTCCTTGTACTCTATACCCACCAAGTTTAGCACGAGTATGTGGTGTTAGTCCTAGATGGCTCATCACCATAATACCAGAATCACATATTGCCTTAATTCTGTCTATCATTGATCCTTCAACTTTTACACAATCCATACCCGCTACAATAAATCTCCCAGCATTCTTTACCGCAATTTGGTCTGAGGGTTGATAAGACATATATGGCATATCTCCTATTAAGAAAGCATCTTTTGCACCTCTTGAAACAGATTCACAATGATTTATCATTTCTTCCATAGTTACGGGTAATGTTGTCTTATATCCATGTGTTGTCATTCCACAGGAGTCTCCCACGAGAATAACATCAACTCCTGCCTTATCTGCAATTAATGCTTGTGGATAATCATATGCAGTCACAAGACAAGTTTTTTCTTTTACCCTCTTATGTTTTCTTAATTTTATTATTGTAGTCTTAGTTCTACTATCAGCCGGCATATTTTTACTCCTTTCCATGTTTTTTTAATCTTTTCATCTATTTTTTGCAGAATCCAATAATTTATTTATTATAAGATAGTTTCCAATATAAACGGCCTTTTCTTTTACACCACTAAAATCTAAATGGCAATGATCTATCCAAGATTCTTTACTTTTTGGATTCCACCTGTCAAATGGTATCACTGGTACATTTAAAGCGATTGAAACTGAATCCATAACACCATTATTAATATTTATTCCTTGATGACTTCTACTTTTTGCATGAGCAAAATTTATACTTTTATCAAAGTACTTGTGCGCTAAGGAATTTTTTCTATCCTGGTCATCATTAAATAATATTACAATAGGATTAGCACCAGCAGATTTGGAAATGGAAATTATATTTCGCAAGTTGGTAATTAATCCATTTGGCTTAATATTTTCTAAATCTGTTGTTCCCAACATTTCAATTTTAGGGTATGATAATTGTTCTCCAACAGAAGTACCGATTCCTGGGTTTAAAAAATATATTAGAAACAATCGAAATGTTGATAATGGAAACCTATAATAATATTCGGTAAAAAGATTATCACTGATAATACTACCAACTTGACGCCAATGGGAATAATCTGGTTTGTAATCATTGGGGGATAATAATGGCCCAATATCATTGCCCCCTGTATGAATTAAGATTAAATCTGGCTCTGAATGAATGTCTCTAAAGCAAAGACTTGTTAGTACTTCTGCAGATGTATAGTAAGGTACTCCGGCATTTATAATATCAACGCTGTATCCCTTTTTATTTAAATATTTTTCTAGCTGAGCAGGATAAGAATCATAACCCCATGGAACACCATCACCCCATGTTGTTGACCCACCCACACAAAGTATTCTAATTTTTCCTTTATCTTTAGGGCCACCTCCATATCGGTATCCATATTGATTACACCTTTTAGAAAGGGGATTTGGTTTATAATTGGACCACAAGTCTGCTGTTTGCCAACTTATATCTGTACTTGCTTTTTTCGACTGACCTAAAACAAGTTTCACGCGATTGGTTATATTATCTGGCAAAAATATTTTTAGTGTCAAATAAGAACTAAATTCAATTACTGTAATAAAATATAGCAAATAGATAGAATTACGTGAGTACCTAGTCAAAACATCTTTAAACTCTTGAGAGTTAAAATAGTTTTTAGCTGAATATGATTTATGGATTAGAATTAGGCCAATTAAAATGTTTAGAGCGTCAAAAATATATATTATTATTTTATTTGAATCTGATAAATATCCATCAGAATCAAATAACAATATCCACAAATAGGGATTAAATACTAATCCAACTACTACAAATACGATGCCCAGCAAACGGACACGATTGCTTATAGCTTTATAATAAAGACTAAATTTTTTGCTCTTGATTTTGATTGATTAACGGTGATGTTAAAATAATGTGTATATGAAAGGGGCAACTGCTGTGCCCTCAGTCAATACAATAAGCATTCCGAAAAGAAGAAGAAAAAAAACTATTGGTGCTAACCACCATTTTTTACGCACTTTCAAAAATTCCCAAAATTCATATATTAATGTTATTTTAGACATTCTCAATCCTAAGGTTTCAAAATTGTCTTTCAAATTCTAATGGATCACTTTTATCTTTATCTTTGTAGTTCCAGTAAGAATTATTTTCTAAACTTTTTTTCAATTCTAAAAATTCTTTCCCAAATAATCTTGCACTAACCCCTATGGGAGTGACAATAAAATAAAACACTAGCCCCAAAATTAACCTAGTCATAAACCAGCCTAGGATTACTGCAAAATTCATCCATATGAGATAGACTGGTTTAATAATGGCTGGTAAAATAAAACCTGAACCAATAAATGAAAAACCTAATGAGATAATTATTAGGTCAACACCTCTGCCTTTATAGATTAAATATCCAGCGATAAATAAAATCATACATCCAAATAATAACCCAAAGTCTCTTATCGCTTTTTTATCTCTTCGAATGTTTTTTAATTCTTCAATCATAAATTAATCAAGTAAAAATTGATCCTGCCAACCCATATCATTATCAAGAGGATCCTGGTTCTTTTTATCTAATAAATAATTACCCATACTTAAATAATCCATTTCAGTACGCATGAAACATAGATAGGCATCATCCAAAGTACAAACTATTGGCTCGCCCCTTACATTAAATGAAGTATTTACAATTACAGGACATTCATATTTTTCATAAAACTTCGTAATCAGTTCATAATACCTTGGATTTGTATCTCTATTTACAGACTGAATTCTGGCTGAATAATCAACGTGAGTTACAGCCGGAATATCAGAACGAATCACATTTAGCTTTTCTAAACCAAAATAATAGCTCTCATCCTCCGTTATTGGCAAACGTTTATCTTTAATTACATCTGCAACTAGAAGCATATATGGACTCTCTCTATCAATATCAAAATATTCTGATATATTCTCCGCCCTTATAGAGGGAGCAAAAGGTCTGAAGCTCTCTCGATATTTTATTTTTAAATTAATTGTTTTTTGAGTGTCAGGTGATCTTGCATCGCCTAAAATGCTTCTTGAGCCTAGAGCACGTGGACCAAATTCCATTCTACCCTGAAACCATCCTACAACATTTTGTCCAGCAATAAGGTCCGCAATTTGTTCCGGTAATTCTTCATCGGATAGTTTCTTATATTTATATTTTTTAGTCTTTAAATATAATTCAATTTCATCATTGCTGTATTGTGGACCAAGAAATGAGCCTTTCATTGAGTCTTTTTCAGAAACTGGAATTCTTTGATTATCTAAGTATTTATACCACGTTAAAAGTGCACTTCCTAAAGCACCACCTGCATCACCAGATGCTGGCTGGATATAGATATCATCAAAGATTCCAGATCTTAACAATTTACCATTAGATACACAATTCAAGGCAACTCCACCAGCTAGACACAAATATTTCATACCCGTCTCTTTTTGAATATGCTTAGCCATTTTTAAAACGATATCTTCTGTGACTTCTTGTATCGATCTAGCTAAATCCATTTCTCTTTGGGTCAAATTACTTTCAGGTTTACGTGGCGGACCTCCAAATAGATTATTGAATTTTTCATTGGTCATAGTTAAACCGACGTTGTAATTAAAATAATCCATATTCATTTTAAAGGAGCCATCATCCTTAACATCAATTAAGTATTCATAAATCAAATCCTTATACTTTGGTTCACCATATGGAGCAAGTCCCATTACTTTATATTCACCAGAATTAACACGAAAACCTGTATAATAAGTAAAAGTTGAGTATAATAAACCAAGAGAATGTGGATATCTAATATCCGCCAACATTTCAAGTTGATTACCTTTACCTATGCCATAACTCGTTGTTGACCATTCACCTACCCCATCCATTGTAAGGAAGACCGCTTCATTAAATGGCGACATATAAAAAGATGAAGCCGCATGGGATAAATGGTGCTCAGAAAATAAAATTTTGCCAGGATAGTCAAGTTCTTCTCTTATAAGTTCTTTTATCCATAGCTTTTTACGAATCCATAATGGTATCGCTTTTAGAAATGAGTTTATTCCATGAGGCGCAAATTCAAGATAAGTTTCTAAAATTCTTTCAAATTTTAAAAAAGGCTTATCATAAAAGGTAACATAACCAAGTTCGGACTGTTTTAGACCTACCTCATTTAAACAATATTGTATTGCTTTTTTTGGAAAATTTTGATCATGTTTTATCCGTGAAAAACGTTCTTCCTGTGCGGCTGCAATAATTTCGCCATCTTTTAAGATACACGCGGCACTATCATGGTAAAATGCAGAAATACCAAGTATGTACATTATTATATTTTCATCCTAAAACTTTTTCAATTACATGAATAATCAAATCTATATTTTTTTTATCAAGGTCGGGGTAAATCGGCAAACATAAGACACTATTACTTAACTTTCTTGCATTTGTTAAATCATTGATTTTTGAATTTTTATAAAATTTGTGGTCTGTGAGCAAAGGGTACCAGTATTTTCTACAAATTATATTTTCTTCTTTTAGAGCTTGATAGACTTTATCTCTAGGCACAATCCCTCCATTAAAAAAAACAGGCATATACGCATAATTATATTTTAAAAACTTTGGAAATGTTAATAATCTTACATTTTTATTGGATTTAAGTGCCTTCGTATATAAATCATAAATATCATTTCTCTTACAAATATTTAATTCAATATATTTTAATTGCAGTAACCCTAAAGCAGATTCAGCTTCATTCATTTTACCATTAATTCCTAAACCAGAAATATTTTCTTGATCAATTATTGCAAAGTTCTTAAACCTATCAATCTTCTTCTTCATTTCTAGTGAACTTGAAATAATAGCACCACCTTCAAGAGTGGTAAATACTTTAGTAGCATGAAAGCTTATGATTGAAAGATCACCTAAACTAAAAATTGATTCACCCTTAAAACGAACGCCCATAGAAGGAGCAGCATCATAAATAATGGGAAGATTATATTCTTTTGAAATATTTTTGAGGGCATATACATCGCCCGGGATACCATAATTGTGGACAGCAACTATTCCACCCGTTTTATCATTTATCGCTGCTTCAACTTTTACCGGATTAAGATTACCAGCATATGAATCAGTATCTACAAAAACAGGTTTTAATCCATTCCAAACTATCGAGTGTGCTGTTGCAGCAAAACTGTATGGTGTTGTAATTATTTCACCTTTCAAATCTAGTGCTTTAATTGCAACTAATAAAGCTGTTGTAGCATTGTTCAAAAGACTAACATACTCTACATCTAAATATTCTGCTAACTCTAATTCAAATTTTTGATGAAAAGGTCCATTATTTGTGACGTTCTTTGATGACCATATTTTTTCTAAAATTTTTACATATTCATCTAGTGGTGGTAAAAATGGTTTTGTTACAAATATTTTTTTAGACATAGAAAACTATAGTTCTGTATTTAATTTTTTAAAAACCCACTTTATTTCTACTAATTGAAAAGCACCCCTTTTTACAATTCTGTCTGCAAAACTAGGATTATTTTTATTTATTAACGCTTTCTTTATACGGAGTTCAATTATCTTTGAAAACCAATTATTTAATTTTTTCATTCTATATCTTTTCCAATCAAACCAATTTACTCTACAACTTGTTTCTACTAATTTTAAATCTGTATTTATTTCAGTATAGTATGCTTTTATATTGTTTTTAGACCAGAACTCACCACTTCCAAATGTGAAAAATGATTTATGTGTGGGATCAATAAATGCAGATATTGAAAAAACATGGGGTACTGTAATTATTAAATATCCATTTCTGTTTAATAGTCGATGGCACTCATTGAAAATTTTATTTATATCTTTAATCTTAAAGTGTTCTATAACATGACAAAGATATATTTTATCAAATTGTTGATTTTCAAATGGATATGGAAAAGTCTTTAGATCATGTACAACATCAACACCTGGTAGTGCAACATTATCTAATCCTATTGCGTTTGGAATCTTGTTTTCTCCACATCCTAAATCCAATACAACTAATCTATCTGGAATAATCAATCTCCTTGAAATCGTAAAAAACAATCTGTTTGAAATGCCACCAAAATATTTTTTGAAAAAGAATAAAAGGGAAAGATAAGATGGATGAAATTAAAAGTTGCATTTGAAGTATAAAACTATTTGAATTATATAGAATTGCACGAAGAAATATTTTACTTGTTCTATAATTAATATTTTTAATCTTTTGTCTAGAATCGCAATTTATATCAATAAATCCATTTTTGATTTCACTAATTAACCTAAAAAATCCATTATGCTCTTTGAGGATTGGTTTTCCAGAAATAAAAAATTGTATTAATTGAGCTTCATTTTTATTAAATCTAATTTTTCCGCAACACTCATTTATAAAGGCATTAAGAGTAGAAAAACGAACATCATTTTGTTTCTTTAGCTTATCTGCTGATGATGGTATTTGCTGACGAATTTGCATAAAGCTATACGGTAAATTTCCAAATTTTGAGTTAGCCGCTATTTTTCGCCAAAAAGCTAAATCTTGTGCAAATAAATAACTTTCATCATATAGTCCAAAATTTTCAAATATGGTTTTTCTTATCATTAACGATGGATGAATCAAAGGAGTCCCAAAAATTAATTCCCACTTTATTAAAAGATCATCAAGGGGTAACTGAATTAATGGTTTTATTACACTCCCATTTCCGTCAATAAACTCTACCTGGCTACCTAAAATATCAATATCTTTATTTTTCTGAAAAAACTTTAATTGCATTTCAAATCTATCAGGATGGCAAATATCGTCTGCATCCATTCTTGCTATAAACTTTCCCCTAGATTTCTTAATACCTTCATTTAACGATTTTGTAATACCCTTATTTTCTTGATTTATTAATAATATCCGTCTGTCTTGGCCTTGGTACTTTTTAATTATTGCTTTAGACATATCTGTTGAACCATCATTAATGATTAAGAATTCGAAATTATCAAAAGTTTGTTGTAAAACACTTTCTATGGATTGATGTAGATATTTTTGACTATTGTAAACAGGCATTACAACTGAAATAAATGGTGAGTCTTTCAAAATTTTGGTTTTGGTTTATGGGCCTTTCCAATCATTGATGCACCATTTGGTAAAAGCCTTAAAAAATCATAATCTAGCTTCATGATTTTATTCCTTATATTTTGGAACCTATGTCTTGGGGGAAAATATGTACATAAGAAAGAAAATATATGCGCCCTAAATCTGAAGACTATTTCACTAAATCCAGTTGATATTAATTTATTTTCAATTTCTTTACTTTTTAATCTTCTAAGGTGAGTCGGGTCTTCCCATTTCCATTTTATATATCCTTCACCTGTTCTAATAATTTGATTTGTCAGAGCAGAATAAATATGCTCAATAGAGAAGAAATTGCCACAAGGTGTTGTCCAAATAAATATGCCACCAGGTCTAAGTAACCTAAAAATATCTTTTAAATATGAAAATAAATCTGGTACATGTTCCATAACTTCTATACTTAGAATCACATCAAATTTTTCTGATTCAAATTCAGATTTTTTATTTTTAATTAATTTATATTTTCCCTTAAGCTCTTTATAATTTGATAAACATTTAGACCTCCCAACTTCACTAATATCTGTTAGATAAATATCAGAATTAGGAAAAAGATTTTTCCACAATTCTACATGCAAACCCGTACCTGCACCATAATCAAGAATACAAAAGGTTTTATTATTTTCAACTTGCTTTGGTATAAAATGTGATAATGCATCCCATCTTGCAATTTCAAAACCAGAGAGTTGAGATCTACGATTGGATTTATGATAAATTTCGTAATCTATTTTTTTGGACAATTAGAGTACTATGACTTTATGGTTGGACTTAAAACAGACTTGTAAAGTTTTAATTCTAAATCAATTATTTTATCTAGACTAAATTGATTTACCACAAATTCCCTTGCCGCATTTTTAATCTTGTCTAGTTTATTTTGATTAGAAATAAAAATTTTGTTTATCTTTTTTTCTATACTTTTCACAGAAAGCTCACACAAAAATCCATTTATGCCATCTTGAATTATTTCATTGTTGCCATCTACATTAGATGCTAAGACAACCATACCACAACTCATGGCCTCAATCAGTATTTTTGGATGTCCTTCATAAAATGATGGCAGTACAAAGAGCTTTGATTGATTCATATACTTTGGGATATCATAATTGGGTATTGCATTAAGCCAACTTATATTTTTATTTGAACTATATTTATTTACAAGATTTTCTTTTAATAAACCATTTCCAATAATTAGTATTTTAAAGTTAGAGTTCTCAATTGCTTTTAACAGGCTAATTAGATTTTTCTGCTCTGAGATTCTACCGATAAATAAGATATCATACTTCTGATTCACATGCTTCGGGCTGAAAAGTTTAATATCGACATAGTTGGGAATAATGAAAAGCTTGTCGGATGAAGTATTACCCCTTGTTTTAATTCGGTTAAATATTTGTTGTGTTGTAACAACAATTTTATCTGCCTTATTAAAAACATTATTTTGCATTTTATTAACCTTATTAAGTTCAAAATGTTTGAATTCTGGTAATTTTTCGACCGCATCTGACAGCAAATAACCCATTCTATTGACCAAAGGCTTTTTATATCTTTTAGCAGCATGTAATGCAATATCTGCACCAAACATTTGATTTGTTTTTATTAAGCTGCAATTTTTTATCACTTTTCGATGTAAAAGGTGTACCTTGGACTCATACCATTTTGGAGGTAATCCAAATTTGTTACAATAAATATCAACACCTTTAAGTTGCTGTTTGTAAAATAAATCAGTCTTGTCACCATAGGTAACAAATGACACTGACCAGCCATGTTTTAGTAAACCAACGTATAATTGAATTTCCCTTGTCAAAATTCCTGTTTTATCCCAGTCTTTAAGGGAAACACCCTTCGAAAAAAATAGGACTAAGCTATTCATAGTTTTTCTGCTATTAAATAGGATCTTTCATCACTTGAAAATACTTTTGTCTTTTTATAGCTAAATTTTTCACATATTTCATTTGCAGCCTTTACTACTTCTGGAAATAGTGATTCAGTATAATCATCGAAAATGATAATATCGCCTTGTTCTTGTTTTTTTGAAATATTTTTCCCGTCTGTAATAACATTATCGTAAAAGTGCTCACCATCTATAAATGCGAAATGAATTCTACTCTTTTCCAAAATAGGCAAAATTCTTGCTGATTCACCGTGAAGAAACTTTATATATTTATCAATAAGATATTTATAGTCAATAAGAAGTTGTTGTCTTGATTGCTTACCATCATAATCCATAATTGAATTCCAATACATTGGGACATTATGTGGTAAAATATCAATTGTTTGTATAGATCCTTCTGTTTTTATATCATCTAAAACTTTCGCCATACATAACGAACTAAATCCTTTAGCAGTACCAATATCAACAATATTGTAATTCTTATATTTGTTATTAATAATATAATTTGTTAAGGCTTTGTATAGTATAAAACCATGCTGGAAATTTATTTTTGATTTTTTTATAGAAACTTGTGTAGGTAGTGCTAGATTGAATATCCAATCTTTAGGAACATTAGCGTTGAGATGAATTAAGAATTTTTCTACATCCTCATGATTAATACTTTTTGCGTTTTCCCATTTTTCTAAAAAAATATTTCTTTCTGCCAGTATCCCATTATTTGATACAAATTTTCCTTTAAATAAAATTTCTTTTAGACCATTCTTTAATACATTATAGGTTCTAAACATTGAAAGAGTTCTATTTAAAAAAGTAAACACTGAAAGAATTAAATTGAAAGAATTGTTTTATGTAAAAATTTCAATAATTTTTTATTTTGAGTTTTATAATCATAATTTTCTAAAACATAATCTTGCAAATTTTTTCCCATACTACGTCTCAGTGAATAAGATAATATTAATTTTTTCAAAGAGTATTCCCATCCTCCTTTATTATGTGCAATTAGTCCTCTACCACCTTGTAAATGTGAAATACCAGATGGAAAAAAGTCTGAGACAACTGGTATTCCTAATAGTCCAAAAACAATTATTCTGCCCGGGTTAGATGGCATTTTAAATCTTAAAACATAATCATCACTACTTAGGTTTAGTATATCATCTTTTTCACATAAAATTTTATTCAATTTATTTTTACTCATAATTCCATTTGGTACAATCCCAATATCTACTATTGATAGTTTTTTGAAATAATTTTCAAAACTCCATTTAACGTGTTTTATATTAATATTTTTTGGGAGCCATGATTCATTACCCTTTGGAGGTTGTCCATTATACATTAATATCATTTCAATATTGAATTCTTTTCCAAGATTTGATAATGCTGGGGCTATGTTTTTTTCCATAGAATGAAGGTGGACACGATTGCCATGATAGCCAATTACAACTTTATCAGCATTATTATGATCTTTAAACATTGGTGAGATATTTGGGTATTCAACATACCTAAAAATTAGCTTTTTTGCTTTCCTCCAGAAGTCTTCCATTTCAATACTATCAACAATAATAAAATCACAGAATTTTACACTCTCATATACTGAGTTGTCTCTTGGATCAATTATGCCAATTTTAATATTTGGATAATTAGTTCTGATTTGTTTTATGTCTAAATGATCATAGGTCATGACCATAACAATGCTATAAGACTCTAAGTCTATTAATTCACTTTTAAAATCACAAATTTCTCTAAGGCCCGAGTAATAGAAAGAAGAACAAGGTGCATCAATATTTTTTGTATAAAATGAAATTTTCAATTTTTAAGAGCGACTATCATATATCGGTTTTTAAAAATGATTTTCTAAATCTGATGTAATATATATAGAAGATTTTTATTACTTAGAAGTCGTTTTTGTTCTTTTTTGGATAATAGTCTTACAGAAGGCTTCTTCAACTGCTAATGTATAATTAAATGAATAGTTTTTTAAACTTGACAAATAACTCTTTTTTGAAAGATCCGTATAATTTTCATTATTTAAGTTGATAGCTTTTTTTATACCCTTTTTAACATTTGAAATGGAAAAGTCCTCAAAAAATATAGCATCTTTAAAATCAATATCAGTTTCTCTGGTTACAACAGGGACTAGACCATATCTAAGGCATTCCATAATGGCCGCTGGATCTCCATCAATGCAACTAGCAGATATAACGAAAGCACAATTATTACAAATTCTCATCATATCTATTGAATCTGATTCCATATTGCTTAGATATTTAATATTGTCTGCATTTTTCATTTTTTCTTTATAAAAGTCAAAAAATTCTGATTCATAGTATAGTGTTGCGATATATAAATTATAATCTTCAAGCTCTAAAAACGCATCAATAATAATATCAAGACCTTTACTGATCATACCTGACCCAGAATAAAATAAGAAATTATTTTTGTGAAGGTGTTTATTTCCCAATATATTAAAAACCGCGGGTATACTATCTTTGATTGGGGTGGGTAATTTATACTTAGGCAATTTAATCGATTCATAGCCTTGACGAACTATATCATTACCGTGGTAAAAAAGTGCATCACAATTCTCGATCAATTTGTTAAAAGATTCAGATGCAACCCTAGATGTTGACATGGGGACAGTTCCATGTCTTTGCTTAAAATAGTTAATTCTGTCTTGAAACTTTTTTGATGAAACTTCTACGTTTGGGCCAGTTGATAGTGCAATTTTTATACATTTAGATGACATTTGTTCGTAATAAAACTTAAAGTATTGCCCTGACCCGCCAATAGCTAAACCATAGAAAAGATCATAATCATGTATAAGTGTACATTTATAGCCTCTATCAACAATCGTAACTAAATAGCCTAGTTTATTCAATATCCGTGCTGCTTCAGAAACTTCAAACTGTGTGGTTCCCGGTTTGACAGTTAGTTTTCCAAATGGTCCAAACCAATCAGTTTTGAATAAAACCAATGCACGACGATTAGTTTCCATTTTATAAGGATTATAATCAACAATTATCCTTGGATTTTTTAATATTTTATTAATAAATCGCATTATTCAATCAATTGTTTTTGATGTCATTTTAATAATGTCGCAAAACAATATTATACGGGTAGAGAATATTTTTTTAAATGTAAAATTAGTTTTATTTCATTCCAAATATATCTAAAAGTATATATTGGAGGATGATCAGAAGGCCTAAATAAATACTTCATTAGTATAGACTTAACCCTATCATTATTGAATTCTTTTTTCCGAAAGACACCCAATGTATCTGCACTTTCTATCGGATCTAAAAACTCCAAGAGGACATGATAACGCGGCCTATTCCAAAAATCATGAATCATAATTATACAATCATTTGGTGTATTTAATAATGCACTTAATGTACATGCGACTCTAAATAAACCATCAACTAAAACTAAATCGTAGTTGATGTCATTTTTCAAAAATGCCCCTAATGAGTAATTGGGCCATAATTCTATTTTATTATTATTTTTTGGATATCCCCACCTTCTTACTTCTCCAATATTTATTATTTGGAATACTAATGAACCCGATTTGATCCGTTTTTTTATATCATTAAGTTGGGATAGGTGTTCATTAATAAATTCTGATGAAGACTCAACTGAATGAATGTTCTTTATTGATTCAGTTTTGCAAGCAATTATTGTACTATTTCCAGAACCAAATTCAAGATATGACTTTGCTCCTCCCATATATTTATTAATTAATGATAGTTCTGATGATGTCATAGTTGTTAGTTGCATATTATATCGCACCCATTTTTAATTTGAATAGTTATAAACACAAAACATAAATAAAAAAATTTATTAGTAATGGTAGTATAATAAAGAATTGTTTAAGGGTTGAAAGAATCTATATTTAATAAAAGATTATTTTTCGAAAATTTTCAAATTATGAAATGAACTGGTTAATTAACTTTTTCTGTAAATCTCCGCAAGAGTAATTGTTTTTTTTGTAGGTACTACCTATAACCCGTATAATAGTTCTATTGATGACATCTAATCGAAATTTTTTAAATAGTCTAAATAAAAAATGTTTTTTTGAAATCATGATTTCTGCTGGATTAAGTCTAGATTTATTCATAAAAATGTTAGATCTTTTTATAAAACATAAATGTAAGCACCTAAAATGTGATTCATCCCAATCTAACTTATTTTTAATTTTGAGTGTCTTATTTGTGTAAGTGTCTGAAAAGATTAATTGACCGCTATGTAACCTCTCTGGGCATTTGTCCCATTTATTGATAATGCGAAAATTATAAAGTTTAGTTATACTTCGTGATGGTGGCGCTAAATAACCAATTCCAAATTTTTTAGTTCTATCAATTGAAATACAATGTAGGACGTTGCCTTTGATATTCCATATTTGATTATATTTACCGCTATTTAATTCTTTTTTTAATTTTTTTAAACCAATTGGATCATAAAGTTCATCTCCATCAACACCAAAAACCCAGGTATTTGTACCTGCATAGCCACTTATGTAAGAATGAGATTCCGCCATACTTTTAATTTTATGCGAAAATATTTTGCTTGATTGATTTTGCATCTTCCTTATTATTTCCCAAGTCATATCATCTGATTTATTATCAAGAATAATCAACTTATCACAAAATTCAATTACATTCTCTATAACATTTTTAAGCCATAGTTCTTCATTTTTAAGTACCATGATTCCAATAATTTTCATCTTAAGTATTTAATTTAATCTATTTATGAGTATATCATACTTTTTGATATTCCCATTCAAATTGTGGTCTAAGAAATGACTCTTTCTCTCTGCCATTTTCTCCAACTACTTCATTTAATGACTTATCATTTACTTCAAAACTTAGATGTTTTATCGTTTGAATCAACCTTTCAGAATTAGCATACGATAAAGAACTAAGAATAACTCCAGCCTTGAAATACCCTGATGAAAAAGTGTTTTTTGGTATCCAAAGAGTATACTTATGATTACCATTATTAGAATGTGAGTCTTTTTTAAAATTCCTATTTATTGATGAAAATAATATTTCTCCATAATTGTTATAAATGTTAACTGATGGAACTATAGGGTTAATCATATCAATCGTATTGTATATTATTTCAACACCTAACGCGGAATTTTCATTTAAAATTTCAATTTTTCTATTTTCATCATCAATTAGTCTTATAGATACTAATTTTACAGAATCTGAAAGTGTAAGTGAATTATCTGGGCCACATTCAGATTTTTTTATTTCAACACCATTATTATCATTGAGGTAATGATGTATAACTTTATTCGTTTGGTCAAAGTCAGCTAAAACGCCCTTTGAAAATAAAATAGATTTTTTACATAGAGATTTTATTGCTGCCATATTGTGACTAACAAATAAAACAGTCCTCCCACCTTTGGCAACTGCATCCATTTTACCAAGACATTTTTTTTGGAATTCTACATCACCTACAGCAAGGACTTCATCAATTAGTAGTATTTCAGGTTCTAGGTGGGCCGCAACAGAAAAAGCTAACCGGACACGCATACCACTTGAATATCTTTTTACAGGGGTGTCTAAAAATTTTTCAACACCTGAAAATTCTACTATCTCTTCTAATTTAGAATCTATCTCTCTTTTTGTCATTCCAAGAATAGTCCCATTCAGGAAAATATTTTCTCTTCCAGTCAATTCTGGATGGAATCCGGTTCCAACTTCCAATAAACTTGCTACGCGTCCATTAAGTGTAATACTTCCAGTTGTAGGGTGTGTGATTTGTGATAAAATTTTAAGTAATGTGCTTTTTCCTGCCCCATTAGCGCCTATAACACCAATTACTTCACCTTTTTTAACTTCGAAAGAAACATCCTTTAAAGCCCAAATAGTATCATCTGAGTTTTTTTGTATATTAGTGAAGCGTGTCAACTTTTGAAGTCGTTTTAAATTTTGAAATGGACTTTTTAAAATAGAGCCAACGGCACCAACAAAAGTATCATCCGTCTCTTCTTTCAAACCTATTCGATACTTTTTTGATAAATTTTTAACGCTTATAACTATATCAGTCATTATGCAACATCTGCGAAATATTTTTCCATTCTTCTAAAATTAAAAGAGCCTGTGACAACTAATAAAAGTGATATAATCGTTCCAGTTATTATAAAATCCCATGGCATTTTAATGGTTTGTAAAAAAATAGCCCTAAACCCTTCAATAACAGCAGCCATTGGAAATAATCCATAAAGAGTTCTATATGTCTCTGGTATAATAGACGATGGATAGACTACCGGCGCAGCATACATTAATAGCTGAATAAAAAATCCCATACCATAATTTATATCTCGATATTGAATTGAAAGAGCAGTAAACCACATACCTAGGCCTGAGGCTGTAAATATCATTAGCAATACCAACAATGGAAGGTAAATAATGTCGGTTGATGGTGAAAATCCAAAATACAACATCATTCCAACGAGTATAATAAGCGCAATAAAGAAGTCTAATAGCTTTGATATTACTGGTGATATTGGAATAATAAGGCGTGGGAAATATACTTTTGTCATAATTCCGGATGCACTTAATAAACTTCTACTAGAACTGGACAGAGAACTAGAAAAATACGTCCACGGTACCAACGCAGTAAAACTGAAAATGGCATAGGGAACACCATTTGAATCAATCTTTGCAAGATTGCCAAATACTATTGTAAAAACAATCATACTGAAAATCGGTTGAATCACAGCCCAACCTATACCTAAAATAGATTGTGCGTACATTGTTTTTATATCACGCCAAATTAGAAAATAAAATAAATCTTTATATCTCCATATTTCCTTGAAGTTAATAGGTACCCAACCAGATTTTGGTTGAATAAGAGTTAATCTATTTTTAACGATATTCTATTTTTTGTTAGTAGGTATAGGGAGATATCAAACGGAGGTCTTTCCATCTGAGCCATAATAGTGATAATACTGGTAATAATAATAGTAGGACCCGTAACTATTTTTGTGAGTTACTGCATTCAATACAACACCACCTATAGGCGCGCTAACATTTCTTAATGATTGTATAGTATGCTCAAATGCTTTTTTATCGGTCTGCCCAACTTTTACAACGATTACAATGCTATCAATTTCTTTAGAGACCATTGTTGCATCAGTAACAGCAACGAGAGGTGGGCTGTCAAAAAGTATCATATCCCAGTCTTTTTCAAGATTTTTAATTAATGTACTCATTTTTCTTGAACCCAATAATTCTGAAGGGTTTGGCGGAATTATGCCAGATGTCACAGCATAAAGATTATCTATATCTGTAGATTTAATAAGAGTATCAAAGTTTTCGATATTACCCGCTAAATAATTTGTGATGCCTGGCTCTTTATCAAGGTCTAATATTTTATGGACAACAGGTCTTCTAAGATCCGTATCAACTAATAAGGTTTTTTTACCAAGATTTGCGTATGTAATGGCCATATTAGCAACTGTTGTTGTTTTTCCCTCACCAGGACCGGCACTTGAAACTAATATTGACCGAACTTTCTTATCTATACCTGTATAAAGCATGCTCGTTCTAAGACTACGATATGCTTCAGATACTGGCGATCTAGGATCTTCCTTGGTTATCAATCTTCTTTTTACACTTCCTCTTGGAACTCTATTATTGGTAAAAAGTTTATTTATTACAAAATTTCTTTTTGTTTTCGAAGCATCCTCACCGCCTATTGATGGTATTACTCCTAGAACTGTTAGAGCATTTCTCTCAATATCGAAATTAGTTTTAATTGTATTATCAAATATCTCAACAATGATTATATATGCTAAGGCAAATAAGATTCCAGATATTAATCCCATCAATAAGGCCCTATTTTGATTAATTCCCGATTGACCAGGTAATCTAGCATAATCAACTATTTGGACCTTGCCTACTTGTGAAGCAACATTTATTTTTGCTTCTTCAAGTTTCTGTCTAAGCAAATTATAATTCTGATTAAGAACAATATTATTTCTCTGTAGTCTAGAAAATTCTAACTGCTTAGGAGGAAGAATATTTAGCTTATCATTATATATAATTAATAATTCTTCAGACTGTTTAAGTTTTAATTGAAGCACAGTTATTTCTGAGTCTAACGCAATTAATTCAGATATGATCTCCTGTCGTGATTTCAGAGGGTCTTGTACCACAATACCTTGATCTGTTAACTGATTAACTTTTTTATTTAATTGAGATTTGAGTGCATCAATCTTCTTAGTTATAGATTTTATAGCATTATGTTCTGAACCATATAAAGCGATATTCTGTATTAATTGCCCCTCTAATTGACCAATCTCATTTCTCAGTGAAACTACTTGGGCATTTATTGTATTAACTATCTTTTCAGCAAGATCTTTTTCATCATCTGATAGTTTTGATTTTAAAATATCATATTTCTCTTTATTTATAATTATTTCTGACTGCGTTGAGTATATATTAGACTCAATTGTAGCTATTTGTGATGTAATAGATATGGCAGTTCCATCAAGGTCATACATCCTTTCTTGTTTTTTGAATATTGTCAGTTCCCTCTCAGATAAGAATAAAGCCGCTTCTTGATCCTCGACAAGGTTTTTCAAAAATGCTACTGAGCTGGAAGCATTTTCAGTACTAAGTATCTGATCAAATTCCTTGTAAGTATCAACAATAGTATTAATTATTAATTTTGCTTCTTCTGGCCAAACACTAGTATAAGAAACATCAATTATATCCGAATTAATTCTTGGGTTTAAATTAATCCTGGAAATTAATGTACTAGCGAATCTTTCACCTATTTCATCAGAATAATTTTCAGTATAAAAATTCGGAGCATTTTGCTTAGGGTCGTATAAACCTAATGAAACTATTTCCTTAAGATATGTTCTTATCCTTTTTCCTCTAGGATAGAATGGATATGAACCAAAAAGATCGAGATTGTTCTTCTTTAATGACCATAATTTTTCAATTGCAACTTTTGCAACAGATCTTGATCTTATCAATTGGAGCTCATTCTCAATCCTATTTCTTTCTCTATCGCCTGTTAAATCCATTATCACATTGGCTCCTGGTTTTTCTCGTACCACAATTGTAGCTGTCGCGGTATAAGAAGGCGGTGTTGTAAAAAGTTGATAAATACTGATGAGGAGACCCAATAAGCTAAAAATTATGATTTTCTTCGAATGAATACTTAAAAGAAAATAATAATCTCTAATTGTTAAATCTTGGAACCCCGATAATGGGTTTATTTTTTCGTTCATTTTAGTTTTAAAGAAGTCTACTAATTTGGATATAAAGAGTAACTAGACCAAGTAACGTATTAATCCCACTTGCACTAGCTAATAAAATACTAGAAAGTTTCTGGGGAATTATAATAGTGTCGTTTGGCTTTATTTTTATGAAACCGGACCTATTTCCAGAATTAAGAAATTCATTAAAATTGATTGTAAACACTAGTTCTCCATCTTCTTCAGGTACTTCTCTAATCAACTTAATTCTATCTAACCTTGCTCCACTATTTGGCCCACCAACCGTTGATAATAATGTTACCATATCTATACCCTCAAAAACCAAATGGCTTCCTGGCTGGGCAACATGGCCCCAAATATTAATATTCATTCTAATATTTCCATCTGAATCTGTTATGTATTTTTCACTGGAAATTTGATGTCCATTTTTATCTTGCGTATTAGTTAACTGTTCTTTTGCAAAAACCAAGTTCAAATAATTCAATATAATGGTAATAATTAATGCTTTCACTTTCATATGGATACTTCTCTATTTTATATAATTTTTAATTTTGTGTATAAAACTATACATATCACTAACATTTTGATAATTTACATCTACTGCTATTGGTTCACCTTGAATAATTCTTCTTGGATTCTGAATTGCCAGATTATTCATATCAGTATCTACGATTGAATTTATATAATGCAAAGACTCTTTCATGCAAAAATTTCGATTTTTATCATCATGCGCATCTGACCCGAGGAGTTGATACCAATTATTTTTTATTAATATTTCAGATGTAACTTTTGCCTGTTTTCCTAATAGCCCGAGAGGACTACCTGCATCTATTTGAATGATGCACCCGGCTTCAAGCCATTCAGATACAATATTTATATTTTCTTGAACCTGTCTATATCTCTCTGGATGAGCAACAATGGGCGTTACGCCATTCATTTTTAAATTAAAAAAAACTTGTTTGTGGATAATTGGTATATTGTGTGGGTGAAATTCAATTAGCATGTATTTACCATTACCAATTGTGGCAAGAGGGTTATCAATCAATTCTACTAAATTAGGTAAGAAAAAGACTTCTGAACCAATATGAATATCTATATCAATATTATTTTTAACTAGATTTTCCTTCAATCTGTCAATTTCTATTTTGATTCTTTTGAAGGATATATCCTTGCCTTCCATCTTAGGATGCTGAAGATGAACAGTATTTACCACATCAGTTATTCCCTGATCATAAGCATGCTGCAACATTGATATTGACATATCAATTGACTTAGACCCATCATCGACTGATGGAAGTATATGATTATGAAAATCAATCATTTTTTATGGGGCTCCGCCCTTTCAGTCACAAAGGGTCTGATCAAAATAAATCCATTATTTAATCAATATTCGTTAAAATATTCGTTCTAGGGCACGTTTCATCAATAGATCAATTGTTTCATTAGAATTGATCCAGTCAATTACTACGTCCCTATCTATTGATCTTGATTGCCTTACTAACTCATCTGCAAATGCAGGACCAATTAAATCAATATGATAAAAATCAAATTGTATTTCTTCTAGATAATTTATATTTCTAAAAATACTTTTAGCATGTAGGTTAGAATTCAATGAGTTTTTACTAGGGTTTTTCAAAAGAATTATTGGAACACAAATAGATTGTTTTTGTTTGTTGAACAACTTTTGAAAAACGTTCTGAACAGTCCTTTTTGAGTTTGGGTTAATTTGTAAATGAATCCGGGTACCTTGTATTTGTTTAGAATAATCTATTTCCCATATCTTTTTTCTACTATTATACATTATTCCAAAACCAGACGAGTCAATTTTTACTCTATCAAATAAATGAAAAATAGTATTTAACGCATCACCAGAATTTTGTAAAGGATTTGTGGTAATCTGACCTTTAGCTATTTCAATAGCAGCTAATTGTGTATTACTTAATCCTAATTTGGTTTTTATGTTGCCAAGTAAACCCGAACCATTATCACTTATTATAATATGGAGATCAGAATACGTTAAAAATAATTTTACATATAAGCTTGACGCATTTGCATGATCAATAATATTACTTAATAATGCTTCAATTGAATACTCACAGATCTGGAATATATTTTTTGATAATGATTCTAAATGTATTAGGATTTGTTTTTGAGTAACCTCATAGGAAATAAGATTACTATCGATTGGTAATGTTTTATTGAAATTGACCTGAGGTATTAACTGATATCTTCTATCTCTTGTCTTACCATATGCCATCACCTTATTATCATCGATTAATGCATTCATATGTTTCAAAGCAGCTTGACGAGAAATTCCAAATTGGTTTATAGCGGTATAAATAATATCTTTTTGATGTAAAGATATATTATTTAGTATGAACTGTTTTATTTTTCCATGTGAATTCATAGGAATATTTTAAAAAATTATTATCAACTATTTTAAATTATATTGTCAACCAATATAAATACAATTATCAATTTTTGATAGCTATTTTATAATAATTATTTTGGCTATTAATAATTAAGATATCAAATGAGTTCTATGAATAATATAAAACAATGGTTTGCTTTTTATACTAAATCAAGACATGAAAAATCAGTCAATCGTACTTTGAAGAATATGGGTTATGATGTTTACTTACCATTACTAAGAGAACGGAGAAAATGGAGTGACCGTAAAAAATGGGTCACATATCCATTATTTAAGTCTTATATATTTATTAAAATAGAAGCGAAAAATTCAATATTTGTATTGAGAACGTCTGGCATAGTAAGAATCGTAAAATTTGGTAATAAACCATCGCCTATTAAAGAGGATACTATTAAATCACTGAAGCTTATGATTGATGGTGGTTACAATCCTAAACCTACTGATTATTTTATAAAAGGTGATCCTGTAGTTATAAAAGATGGCCCATTAAAAGGATTGGTAGGAGAAATTGCAACTATTCATAATCAAGAAAGATTCATTATGAAAGTGGATGCAATAGAGCATTCTTTTTCAATAAAAATAAGTAGAGCTTACCTTTCTAGGTTATAAATAAGTGTTTAGTTTGTACTATTGTTTTTACTATGTCTTTTTAGGATTACTACAATTGACATTCCAACACTTCCAAACATGGTCTTGAGTTCAGGCCAAGGAGGCGGTTGGGGTATAAAATAACCATTCCCATAAAGTCTAAGAGCAATAGGAAGATCTTTTAACCAATAGTCTATTGATCCACCAACACTAAAACCCAATCCACCATATTGCTGGCCGGACTTTGCAGGTTGAACAGTTTGACTAAAATAACCTCCAGTTGTATCTTGATCAGAATCAAAGGCTACATTGTAAGAAAGTCCAGCTTCAGCACTTAAGTGGATATTCTGAGGCAGAAAGTAAAACACAGGTTTAAAATCAACACTTGTAAAGGCAGCTACTTGCAGACATTTCCATTGTCCATTAGTAGAATTTTCAAATCCATAATTCATTAATCTAATGCCAGGTGAAATATCAACTGCACCCATTTGAAAATATGGAAATTGTATTGATCCAGTTAGATTAGGATAGATTTTTTCTTTCGGCCCGGAATATCTTTCACTTTCTTTTAAGGATGCTGCTGCAAAGACAGGATAACCACCCGACAATGATATTTGATAATACTGCTGCTGAGTCCTTCTACTTCCTTCATATTTGTATTCTTCTTGGATTGAAGCAAAATCATCATATTTAAAATCTTGGTATTCATCCATCCAATCATCATCATTTGAAATAAACTCACCATTTTGGTAAAAATATTTAACTGCACTGTTAACAACTGGAACCATACCGTTCTCAATTTTTAGCGAGTCAATATTGCCCACAAGAACACCCTCAGGTGTATCTAAACCAATTGGAATAATATAGACTGTAGATTCATCTACTTTGGATATTTTTCCAACTACATAAGTGCCATCATAGAAAACAATTTTCCCATGTAGGGCAAATATCACCCCTGTTAAAAGCTGTAATATTATTGCTCTTAGTATATTTTTCATTACTAGTTTTACTTACCTCGAAAAGGAAATATAAATTAAAATTATTTGAAATAAAAGTATATCTAATAACTAATTTAACAGGTAAATATTTAATCTTAACGTTCCATTTCAACCAATAATAGCCTATTATTAATCAGTTATAAAAAAAATGAGAAAATATATTTTAATAATTACAGCTTTTCAACTTTATATAGATTTTACTTTTGCACACTGTCAGGTCCCATGTGGAATTTATGATGATGCAGCTAGGATTATTCAACTCAAGGAAGACTTTGAAACCATTAAAAAGTCAATTTCCAAAATAAATAGTCTTTCAGATAATTCTGATCCATTAACCTTTAATCAAATAAATAGATGGATTATTACAAAAGAAAACCATGCCTCAAATATTCAAAAAGTTGTTTCAGAATATTTCCTTACACAGAGAATCAAAGTAGATAACGGTGACAAATATGTAGACCAGGTTACAATCCTACATAAAATTTTAATTGAAGCCATGAAATGCAAACAAACAGTTAATCCATATCATGTAAATAATGGAGTTGAATTAATTGATAAGTTTTGTAAATCCTATTTTGATAATCACGGTTTGGAACACCTAAATACTCTTATCAAATAGCTAAGTTTAATTTTAAACTAATTTAAATCAGAAATGGCGGGAACGCCTGGGAATCGAACCCAGCTCTGCAGATTTACTACAGACAACGGCTTTGAAGGCCGCGGAGGGCACCAGCCACTCTATCATTCCCAATGTATACTAGTTCTATTTAACTAGTTGGAGCCAACTGGTCGATATAGAACTCTAAAGTCTAGACCCAATTTCTTTTTGATAGTAGCTCCAATTCTTTCTGCTGATGATTTTGATCTAAATCTAACTACACGTACAGCATGTAGACCTCTACCGTTAGTTTGTACTGGCACGATGTCTACATTATAACCTATTTGACTAACTTGCAATTTTAACCGGTTTGCATTCTGAATACTTCCGAAAGCACCAATCTGTATAACGTATGGTTTAGGTTCTTTATTTTTTTTATTTGAAATCACTTGCTTTGTCGAAAAAGAAGGTGAGTCTATCCCAAACTTATCAAAATCTAAATTAGGAAACATACTACGATATATGCCTATATAATACTTTACAGAGTCATCTTCCCCTATAGCAAGAAATGAACTAACCATCATATCCATAACTCTCTGCATATTTTCTAAACGTGGATATTTTCTAGGAATCAATCGTAATTGCATTCCTGCTTGAGAATAAAGACCGCGGGCATATAGATACTCTCCAATTTTTAAAGACGAATAACCAGAAAACTTTGATTCTGGAAATTTTTCTATTATTTTAGCATAAATTTCTAAAGATTTCATTCCATTAGTGGTAAGGAGTGCTTGCAGATATTTAACGCCAGGATCATTAGGGTATTTTGATATTAATTCTGGTAAATTTTCCTTAACCCCCTCGCTTTGTCCCTCGTGGATTAGAGACAAATACATTTCTACGTTCTGCGAAAAGATAAATACCGGTAATAAGCCAATCAGAATATTAAGTCTCATCTATTTGGGATAATTTTTCTAGTATGTTATCAATTTGGTGTGATAGGTCAACAGGTGTAGATGTTACAAGAGATAGCTTTAATTTCATAATATCGGCCCTTACATCTAAAACTCCTGGAAAAGTTGCATTGTCAACTAAATTATGTGCGGCAACACTCTCACCCTTCTCATCAAGAACATTAGCTAAACGAATAATCGCTTCAAAATTTGATGGGTCTAAATCAAGGATTTGCCTATAAAATTTTTCAACTTCACTATATCGGCCAAGGTCGAAAAGAGCAGACTCTATTTTACTATAAACTACAGCGCCTCCCTTAAAATCTTTTTTTGCAAATATTTTCCAATTCTCTAGTGCTTTCAATAAATCTCTTGTTTGCTCATAAACATCACCAAGATATCGATAGGCTAATCCAAAATTTGGAGAGACCTTAATTGATTTTTCAAAACACAATCTTGCATCCTCCAACTGGCTATTTTTTAGACAATCAAGGCCTCTATACACATCAAAACTAGCTTCATCATTTTTATTTTTACTTCCTGTTATTTTCTTGAGATTCTTTGTCCAGGAGGCTGCTTCATCCCAACTTTGATTATCTTTTGCAAGATTAATTAAAAAATTCAATGACCATAGATTTCTTTTTTCAATAGCTAAAATCTGTTCCGCTTCTTTTTTGGCCTTGTTATAACTACCAATCTTTTTGTAGTCATTAGCCAGCGAACGGTGAATGTCTACTCTCATCTCCGCTGATAAATTTGGTCTAACTGTAAGGGATTGATGAATTTTAATTGCCTGTTCAGTATTTTCATCTCTTAATATATTTCCTAATTGTAGGTAGGCCCTCACATGATTAGAGTCTTGTTTAACAACCTGCCTTAGAATTCTTACTGCCTCTGAATTATCTCCACGAACCATATAGTTAAGAGCATCAGTAAATAGTGAATCAGTTTTAGGGTGTTTTACAGTTTTAAATGAAAAGTAATAGAATAGGATTCCTGCACTAAATGCAAGCGCAAGAACTAAATAAAGATAAATGGTATCCATGATTAAGAACCCTCATCATCACTATCATAAATACTTTCGTCTACAGCAACATTTCGAAGATCATTAAGTTCATCAGAAAGACGTTTATTTTTAATAAGCAAGTTCCTCATCTCAGATTTGGTTGATAGGATAGAAAAAATTGCAACCAAATATCCAAATAGTATACCAAGTGATATTGAACCAAATATTATCATAGCTACTGGTGCACTATTAAATTCCGTAAAAATTAAATCTAAATGAACCTTTGCTGTATTTAATTGTAAAAAGCCAACAAGTGATAAAACTAAAACCGTTATAAAAAATGTTTTAAGTAACTTCATCAAGCAGCTTCTTCTAGGTCTTGAATAAGTTCACCATGGAGTGTAATTCCTTTGGCCTTTTTGATATAAACTGATGTCATTTCCTTAATTTTCACATTGCCTTTACTGAAAATAACCCATTTATTTGAATCAGTCCTACCTGCCCAATGATTACTGGACATTTTAGATTCTTTTTCAACTAATACAGTTTGTGTAGTACCCACTAGCTTAATATTTCTTTCGAGAGTATGTCTCTTTTGTAGAGCAATTACTTCCTGTAGACGTTCTTGTTTGGTTCGCTCAAGGATCTGGTCATCATACTCTGAGGCTTTTGTACCACGGCGAGGGGAGTATTTGAAGTTAAAAGCAGAATCGAATTTTACTCTATTCATCACATCGATAGTCTGGCTAAAGTCTTCATCCGTCTCTCCTGGAAAACCAACAATTATATCTGTTGAAATTCCAACATCCGGAAGAATCTCTCTAATAAGATCGACTAACGATAAAAACTTTGACTTGGTATATGTTCGATTCATTCTATTCAATATTTTATTACTTCCTGCCTGCAATGGCAAATGAACATAATTACAAATATTATCATACTCTGCCATTGTACTCAATAATTCTACTGTAATATCTTGAGGATGGGGAGAGGTATACCTGATTCGATTAATTCCAGGTATTTTTGCCACAGCTTCAAGTAGGTTATGAAAATAATAATCCTCATGCAGATATGAATTAACATTTTGTCCCAACAAAGTGATTTCTTTAAACCCTTGATCAACTGCTTTTTTTGCTTCCTCAATAATGCTTAAAGGGTTCCTACTCCTTTCTCGACCCCTTGTAAAAGGAACAATACAGAAAGTACAAAACTTATCACAACCTCTCATAATAGATATCCAAGCATTTATTCCATCTTTTCTACTTGGAAATAAATCATCATATACTTCAAACCGAGATAATTTGGTATCTACTAAACTCTTAGGTTGATTTTTACCTCTATTCAATAAATCTGGCAATCTCCGATAAGAATCTGGACCAAGGATAATATCTACACATGACCTTCTTTCCAGAATATCTTGTTTTAAGCTTTGGGCCATACAACCTAAAACACCAATAATTGTATTTGGTCTATTTTTTTTAATCAGTTCGTATCGACCCAACTGAGAATGGACTTTATCTTCTGCATGTTCTCGAATGGAGCAGGTATTAATAAAAATAACGTCTGCTGTATTGAGATCATTTGAACTCTTGTAACCTTGATCTACTAGTATGGATTCAACTAATTCAGAATCAGCTACATTCATCTGGCATCCATATGTTTGTATGTGATAGGTCTTGCTCATCGATATTGAAATTTATACGTTATTATTGAGTTTCAGAAAAAAAGTAATCAAGAGGATTCTGAGGCTTACCATTGTGATGAATTTCATAATGTAGATGAGGTGCTGTGGACCTACCTGTATTCCCTGTGAGCCCAATTATCTCGCCCCTCTTTACTTTCTGACCATGCTTAACTTTAATTTTTGATAGATGAGCAAAGAGGGTTGTATAACCTGAGCCATGCTCAAGTTTGATATGATTTCCAAATCCACCTGCATAATATGCTCTTTTCACAACTCCATCCGCAGGAGCATAAATAGGTGAGCCAGTTTTGACCGTAATGTCTTGGCCTTGATGGAAACGTTTAACATTATCAATAGGGTCCATTCTATAACCAAAGGTAGAGTTGAGGTATCCTTCTTCTACAGGTCTAAGAGATGGAATCATGGCTATCCGCTTTATATCCTCTTGAACCTTATTGTATATAGCACCATAACTACTCAGTTCAAGATTAACTTCTCGAGATAGTCTCTCAACATCTAACTCTAGAATAGCTAATTCTTCATTTAATACAGGTGCAAGATTATCAAAAAATTTACCAGATTCTAAGGAACGACCCCCTATACCCAATTTTTGAATATCTTTATCTATGCTTGGCATACCTGCATAAGATCTAATAGCAGAATCTTTTTCTTCTATTATTTCTAAATCTTCATCAATCTGAGCTAGCCGTTCTTTCAATATTTCTAGGTTTTTTGAAACATTAGCATAATTGGCCTTGAATTGATTCAAGCGTTTCTCATAGATGTAAGTACTCAGATAATCTGCACAAAAGAATACAAATAATCCTATTAAGATTGCAGTCACACTTATCAATGCAATAGACTGTTCTCGATTTAAATGCCACTGTCTGACATTTTCATCTGATTCCTTTTGGATAATTATATTTTTGAGCGTAGACATATGTTAAGTTAGATCACTAAAACACAATTTTCGGGATTTTACAGTTTTCAGAAATAAATTAAAACTAATTTTATTGTACACTTTAATTAGAGGACTGCTCTTCAATATTATCTAGTTCCACATTGTGAACAATATCCTTTTCATCAATTCCATACTCAAGTTTTATATTTTCTATTTCTTCTTTTTTCTTCTGAATCTGTTCTGCTAAACTCTCAACTTTACTTACAATTTGGAAAAAATCATTATTACCTGAAAAGGACGCCATATTATCTTCTTTAATTTGTGAATATGCCAATTTACCTAATTTTTCGTATGCCTTATTCATTTCGCGATGAAGTTGATGTATCTCAAATTTAATCTTTGATATTCTGGTCATTTCTTCAGTTTTTGCCATAGCAATTCTGCTCATTTCTTCTGCTTTTTCTACTGCAGAAGTGCTCCAGTCCTTCATGTTATCTTTTAAATCATCCCATAGCTTTGACATAAGGGCTTCCTTATCCTAATTTTATAAAATTAATCTTAAATTATAAATTTACAAAAAATATTCTTCTTTATGATAATATTTGAATTTGTTTTACCCATTTTACAACACTCAGTTTTCTCAAAGTATCAATATTATCTTGGCTTAGAGCATTGTCTATTCGAATTACAGCAAACGCTTTTCCATCTTCATACCCCCTGTTTAGAAGATAGGCCGCAATATTAATATCCAATTCCCCTAATAAAGTGCCTATCTGTCCAATGACACCAGGAACATCATCGTTCTCTAAAAGGAGCATTGTCCCCTTTGGCGTAACTTCCATTTTCCTACCTAAAATATTAACAAGTCGGGGCTTATTATCACTAAAAACACTTCCACTCATTTGGTATGTTTGTTTTTTAGAAATTACTGATGCTGATATAACGTTAAGATAATTTGATTCTATATTTGTATACTGGAGTTGAATTTCAATACCAAGTTCTTTAGCAATTGCTTCTGCATTAATATAATTTATTCTATCAGGAATCTTTGACGATAGAAGTCCTTTGAAAAATGCCAAGGAGATGGGCCTTATTTCTTCAACTATTCCATGACATTCAATTAAAACTTTTTCAGTTGGTTCATTAACGATTTGACCAAGCAGCTCACCCAATAATTCAGCAAGATCTAAAAAAGGTTGTATATCTTTTAATAGTGCTAGGTTTGAAATTGGGATGTTTAATGCATTTGATAGTTTTTCTTTCATCAAAAAATCACGGACTTGCTCACAAATGGCTCTGCTGACACCTTCTTTTGCTTCATCGGTTGAAGCGCCTAGGTGGGGCGATAAAAGAGAATTAGATATACCAACAAGGGGATGCTCTTTGCCAATTGGTTCCGTTTCAAATACATCGATTGCTGCTCCTGCGATGACATTTTCTTTTAAAGCTTTTGCTAAATCAATTTCATTAATAATCCCACCTCTAGCTACATTTATTAATCTTGCAGAAGGTTTCATTAGCTTTAAGCGGTTATAATTGAAAAGGTTTCTAGTCTTATCATTTAATGGGATATGTAAAGTTATATAATCAGACTCTTTAGTTAATTTATCCAAATCTGTAATTGTAATGCCCCCATCATCAAATAATTCTTTTTTTACAAATGGATCGTGTCCTAGTATATTCATTTTAAACGAAACACATCTCTCCATTACCTCCCGACCAATTTTTCCTAATCCTACAATGCCTACAGTTTTATTTCGTAATTCTGTGCCCACTAATTTGTGACGATTCCATAATCCATTATTTAAACTCATATGACCGCGATGAACATTTCTAGATAAAGTAAGCATGAGTGCAATTGTATGTTCTGCTGCTGATATGGTATTAACATCTGGTGTGTTCATCACCACTATTCCCTTTCTTGTGGCAGCTTGAATATCAATATTATCTACCCCGACACCTGCTCTGCCAATCACCTGTAGTTTATTTGAGGACTCAATCATTTTTAAATCTACCTTAGTGCCGCTGCGAATTATCATACCATCAGCATCTTGAATAGCTTTATTTAATTCTATTGAATCACCATCTGGAAGATAAATAATATGAAAACCAGAATCTTCTAATATAGAAATTCCAGTATCTGTTATAGGATCAGAGACCAATATTTTCATGTTAAAATGATTATAAATTAGTTTTTTGAGGCAATGAGATTTAGTGCAGATCCTGCCCTAAACCAATCAATTTGTGTACTGTTATAGGTATGGTTACATATGATTTTATCTTGGGAACCATCATTGTGTCGCGCTATTAGGCTGAGATGTTGACCTTCACTAAATGAATCAAGATCAATGAAATCAAGCATATCATCCTCAAGTATTTTATCGTAATCAGATTTTTCAGAGAATGTTATGCCTAACATGCCTTGCTTTTTCAAATTTGTTTCATGAATCCTTGCAAAAGACTTTACAAGCACAACTCTTACACCTAAATGCCTAGGCTCCATTGCAGCATGCTCACGAGATGAACCTTCTCCATAGTTTTCATCACCAACTACAATTGTAGGAATTCCTGCATCTTTGTACTGGCGTTGCGTATCTGGAACCCCTAGATATTCTCCTGTTAAGTGGTTTTTAACTAAATTAGTTTTTTGATTAAAATAATTGACAGCTCCTGTGAGCATATTATCAGAGATATTATCTAAATGTCCTCTATATTTCAACCATGGTCCTGCCATTGATATATGGTCGGTCGTACATTTACCCTTAGCTTTAATAAGCAATCTCATTCCAACAAGGTTTTCACCATCCCATGGATCAAAAGGAGTTAAAATCTGTATTCTTTTTGAATTAGGGTCAACTTTTAATTCAATATTCAAACCGTTAGCCGAAGGAGCCTGATATCCAAGGTCTTTTACTTCAAAACCATTTTTTGGAAGATCATGACCATTTGGCGGATTCAATCGAACTTGATTACCGTCTTTATTCATCAAAAAATCTTTTGTTGGATCAAATGTCAAGTCGCCAGCTATAGCCAAGGCTGTTACTAGTTCAGGTGATGCTACAAATGCATGAGTATTTGGATTACCATCTGCACGTTTTGCGAAGTTTCGGTTAAAAGAATGTACAATCGTATTTTTTTTCTCTTTATCTGAATCAGAACGAGCCCACTGGCCAATACATGGGCCACAAGCATTTGCAAATACATCTGCACCAAGTTTCTCAAAAATATCAATGAATCCATCTCTTTCAATTGTATATCGGACCTGCTCAGAGCCAGGCGTAATAGTAAACCTAGCTTTGGTCTTTAATCCAATCTCAACAGCTTGTTTAGCTATAGAAGCTGCTCTGGATATATCTTCATATGAAGAATTAGTGCATGACCCTATAAGGCCGACTTGGACATTAGTAGGCCATCCTTCTTTTTTTGCCTCTGTTTTCATTTTGGATATGGGAGTTGCTCTATCCGGAGTAAATGGTCCATTAACATGAGGTTCAAGTTCAGAAAGGTTGATTTCAATCAAATGATCAAAATATTTATTGGGATCAGAAAGAACTGCATCATCAGACCGAAGAACATCAACATTTTTATCTGCTAAATTTGCTACCTCACTCCTACCAGTTGCTCTTAGGTACTTTGACATATGTTCATCGTAACCGAAAACTGAGGTTGTTGCACCTATTTCTGCTCCCATATTGCAAATGGTTCCTTTACCAGTACAAGACATTGTATCTGCGCCTGTACCAAAATATTCAACAATAGCACCAGTACCCCCTTTTACAGTTAAAATTCCCGCGACCTTTAAAATCACATCCTTTGCTGATGTCCATTTATTCATCTGGCCTTTAAGTTTTATGCCAATTAGTTTTGGAAATTTTAATTCCCATGGCATACCTGCCATAACATCAACAGCGTCAGCGCCTCCAACACCAATAGCGATCATTCCTAAGCCACCAGCATTTACAGTATGACTATCAGTTCCTATCATCATCCCACCAGGAAAAGCATAATTCTCTAAAATTACTTGGTGAATAATTCCAGCCCCAGGTTTCCAGAAACCAATTCCATATTTATTAGATACGGATTCAAGGAAATCATATACTTCACCATTGATGTCCATTGCTTGAGCAAGGTCACTTGTAGCATTATTTTTTGCCTGAATTAAATGGTCGCAATGGACCGTTGATGGTACAGCAACCTTTTTTCGACCTGCCATCATAAATTGCAATAATGCCATCTGGGCAGTCGCATCTTGCATCCCTACACGGTCAGGAGAGAAATCCACATAAGAGTTACCTCTCACATATTCTTTTGAAGGGCTACCAATTGAAAGGTGAGAATACAGGATTTTTTCAGTAAGTGTTAAAGGTCGACCTAATAGAGTACGAGCTGCATTTACACGGTCGTTCATAGTTGCGTAGACACTCTTAATCATATCCAGGTCAAACATAAAATTCTTTTCTCCAATCAGTGATAGTTATTTCCCAAAAATAAAAACGAAACTTATCGTTACAATCAAGAGTATGAACTTACTCGTTATTATCAATATTTTCCAATGTCTTAGATGCGGCCTATATAAAAATTTTATGCTATGTTAAACTATCCCATTTATCTTTTTTTATTATCAAGCATTCTTTACTCATCTGTCTTGAAAAGTGTCATAGAGAATGAAAGAAAAACTTTTGTAATAGAATTAAGTATAGATGTGTTCACTGAATCAGATCTTTTTCCTACCTCCCTTCTACTTGGCTTACCAACAGAAAAACTGCCTCAAATAAAGATTGATTATAAGAATGAAACACCAATTCCATTTAAATCAATTCAAAGAGCAGATAAGGGTTACAAATGGATAAACCAACAAAGACTAAAAAATCTAGAAACTGCAACACTGCATGTATCTCCCATGGCGGGATTAAATAGTTATTATAAAAATATCAATATTCAAATTGATTTTGATGACCAAGCAACTAATTACAAGACACCAAACAAGTCCGAGACTGAAATACTAAAAAACAGAATTATAAACTGGGTAATAGCAAAAGACTGGTTAAAAGATGACAAGCGCCATAATCCAAGGATAAATCCCCCCCCCATCAGGGAGATGGTTTCAATTTAATTTAATCAAAGATGGTGTTTACTCGATTCCATTTAGTACTATTTCTCCATTTATAGACGACATTGCAGAAATCAGCCCAACATCTTTCTCAATTTATATGACAAATGAATTAGGCAGAGCAAGAACACAAGCATTTAATCAACCCATGACAGAAAATCTGATTGAGGTATCAATTTTAGTGACTGGAGAGGAAGATGGAGTATTTGATGGTACTGATGAAATTATCTTTTACGGCCACGGGTCGTCAGGATTTGGTACGTCTAACGATGATTTAACCTGGCACCAGAACCTTTACTTCAATTCTAATACATGCTGGCTATTGATTCCAGATGATGATTATAGAATTGGTAAACGTATTCAACCAAGTCAACAACCTCAATCTGGAACATTGATTGATTATGGAATATCGTCATTTCATTTAGAGCAAGACCTTATAAATTTAAAGGCATCAGGTACAGAGTGGGTTTCAAGTCCAATTATAGCTGGCGCGTCCCAAACAGTCTTGTTTGATATTCCAAACCCAAAGGTCGGGTCAAATGTTTCTTTCGATGCTAGGTTTAGGGGGCATTCAATTACTGAGACTTCGTCATCATACCATGAGATAAGTTTACATCATGGAAACATAAATGGTGAACAATTAGGGGCGACAAGCAGTTGGTCAGGTAGCGGAGCCCGTTCAATATCGGGTGAAACGACAAATCTTAATTTAAGTAACGGATTTAATTTATTTTTTATAAAAAACTCATCCAGCGATGCAAATTCATCACCATATTTAGATTACCTTGAAATTCATTATGGAAGAGAACTTTTTTTTGGGAGCGAATATGAGTTTATTTCACCAATCTCAGGTCAGGATGTTAGACTGTCCATTAACGGTCAGAAACCTGGAGATGTAAGAATATGGAATATCTCCGATCCTAAAAATATTTTCAACCTTGAAATTGATGATGCGGGTTTTTGTAACTTTAGTGCTCCATCAGAATATTTGAGTCGTTTTGTGATTTTCAACCTATCTGATATTAATACTGTTACAAATCTGGAATTAAAAACTAATCAAAAATTTGATGTTCTACGTCAAACTGGGTTGCAATATGATTATTTAATAATTGGTCCTGAAGAATTCAGAGATGAATCAATAGAGCTAATTGGACTCAGGAGCCCTGCCATTTATGCAAGTTTGGAAAATATCTATACAGAATTCTCAGCTGGTAACCCAGACCCCATGGCAATAAGAAGTTTCATTCAATGGACCCAAGAATCGTGGCAGCAGCCTCAGCCTAATTGTGCCTTAATTCTTGGAGATGCAGGCTATGATTACAGAAATATAACTGGACAATCTTCGATAATTGTTCCCACAATACAAGTCCAATCATCTCGAACATACGCTACTGATGATCTTCTTTCTGCGGTATATGGAAATATACCTGAGATTGCAACCGGTAGATTCCCTGCCAGGAATGGGCAAGAGGTTTCTAGTTTTATTGAGAAGGTTATTGCAATAGAAAACAGCCCTGAATACGGTCCATGGCGCCAAAAAGTCACCTTGGTTGCAGATGATGCTGCTCGACCTGAGCCAAACCACGGCTCAATCTCAACAGGAAAATCTCATACTCTTAATTCAGAACAATTATCATTACTGGTACCCTCATCTGTACAAACAAATAAACTTTACATGATGGAGTATCCAGAAGTAAGTGATGCATCAGCATATGGTGTAATCAAACCAGATGCAACTGACGCATTAATTAATTCCCTTAATTCAGGTACGGCAATAATATCCTATATCGGTCATGGTTCTCCATATCAATTGGCCCAAGAAAAGTTACTTGATATGAACCGAGGAGATATAAATCAAATTAACACTGGTAAAAAACTACCCCTATGGGTAGTTGGAACTTGCTCATTTGGTCATTTTGATGATCCACTTAGCGAATCATTTGCTGAGGAATTAATAAGAGAACCAATGAATGCGGCATCCATGATTATTTCAACAACCCGTCCTATAACAGTAACTGGAAATGAGCGTTATACTCAAGATTTATTTGAGGCAATATTTATTGACAAAAGTGTTAGTTCCAGTAAAGTCGGAATTCTACTACAATCAATCAAAGATGGAACGAGTGAAGCGCAATACTTTCATCTCTTCGGAGATCCAGCAATGCTACTTCCGATGCCCAAGGATACATTAATTTCTGCATCAATATCACCTGACACGTTAAAAACGCTTGAAATTGGCACGTACTCTGGAATTCAAGATATAATAAATGGTCCAGGTAATGGATATGTGAGCCTGATTGATGCTGATGAAGATGTTACTAGGGAATATGAAATACTTTCCGAATCTTATTCTCTTTCATACGCCTTACCAGGTGCAACTCTATTTCGGGGGCAATTCTCATTTTCTGGTTCTTCAATTAATGGTCAAATAAGAATTCCAGAAGATATTTCTTACTCAACTAAGCCTGCAAAACTTTTATTATATATAAGTGATAATCAAACTGAAGCAAGGGCTGTAATTAGTACAATCCAACTAGCTGGTGGTGAAACAACGGAAGATATTTTTGGGCCACAAATATCATTTGAAACAATAAATGGTACTAAACTAGAAGTGAATGATCATTTAACAGAAAACGAGCAACTTATTATTTGTCTCTCAGACCCACTAGGAATCAATTTGACAAATGAAACAGGACATGAAATCATAATTACTAATTTAAATTCATCAGACATAAGCACTGCTACAGATAAATTTTATTATAATCAAAATAGCATTACAACTGGAAAAATTATTTATCCAATTGATGATGACATTATTCATTTGAATGTAAAAGCTTGGGACAATGCAAATAACCCGTCAGAAAAAGAAATTAAACTTTTTAGGAGTGAAGAAAATGAATTTAAAATATATAATGCTTTTAACTTTCCAAACCCATTTAATAACAGAACTCAGTTCTCTTTTGAGGTCACTAAAGATTTTGACCTAAGACTGGATGTGTATAGCTTAGGAGGTCGGAGAATAAAGTCTATTGAAAAATTTAATTTACCAGCAGGTTTTAATATCGTGAACTGGAATGGACTTGATGCTTTTGGACAAAAAATCGCTAATGGAGTATATATTTACCGCATAAAAGTTACAAATGGGGGTACAACAGTCTCGTATATTGGACGATGTGCTAAATATCAATGAATAAATTAATCTCTAATATTCTTGCATCTTCTTCCCCAAGGAGAAAAGAGATCCTTGAGCAAATAAGATTTGAATTTTCTGTTGTGCCAAGTAATATAAATGAAGACTTTAAAATAGGCTTACCACCTGAAGCATTTACAGAGCACTGGGCAAGAGAGAAAGCCAAAGATGTAGCAAAAGACCATCCTCGGTCTCTGGTGATAGGAGCAGATACAGTAGTTTTCTTAGATGGTAAAATATTAGGCAAACCAAAGGATAATAAAAGCAGTAAAAAAATGCTTCTTAGTTTGTCTGGAAGAACTCATGAAGTTATCACTGGTGTTTCTTTAATGAATATTAACTCTAAGCTTGATATCACTTTTAACGAAAGAACACATGTTTCAATCAATGCTTTAAGTAATAAGCATATTTATAATTATATAGATTCATACAAGCCTTTTGATAAAGCTGGAAGCTATGGTATTCAAGATGGTTTCTCGGTTCATATAGAAAAGATTAAAGGGTGTTATTATAATGTTATGGGGTTTCCTATATCTAAGTTCCATTATCATTATAATACTATTTTAAAAAGTAACTTTATATGTTAAAGATTAGCGAAACAATATCCATTCATGATGATGAAATAAAATTCAAGGCAGTAAAATCAACAGGGCCTGGTGGCCAACATGTCAATAAAGTATCTACGGGAATTATTTTAAAGTATGACATTTCAAATATTGATTATCCAAAATGGTTCATCACCAACTTAAAAAGCGATAATAAATATAAGAGGCTATTAAAGGACGGAGTATTCACTATTGAGGCTAGTAATTTTCGGTCTCAGTATAGAAACAAAAAGGATGCCATCGAAAGATTGAAAATCATTTTTAAAAAAAGTTCCATAAAATTAAAAAAGAGAAGAAAAACCTCACCCTCACTGCAATCAAATGAAAAACGATTAAAAAATAAAAAGAGATTAAGTCAAAAAAAGAGTCTCCGAAAATCTCCTGGCATTGATTTTTAAACTTTTGCTCGACTTATGCCTGCCTGTAATTTCATAGCTATTTAAAACTAGATATGGCACAATTTTATAAAGAATTAAAAGAACTAAGAGAAAATCGTAAAATAGCTTTAGAAGAAATAAGTGAAAGAACGAAAATAAACGTAGAATATTTAAAAGCCATTGAAGATGGCCAATTTGATGAAATAGAAACGCCTTATTTGAGATTATTCTTGAGAGCTTATGCTGATGAAATTGGGGGAGATTCACAAAGAGCACTTGAGCAATTAGATTCTTTTATGGGCACTAAAAGAACAAAATTAATCTCTTCCTTACCACAAATTGAAGAAGAAACAAATGAGGAAAATGAATTAGAAAATAGAAACTTACAATTCTTACCTGAGAAAAAATTAAGGCAG
>CACEUX010000006.1 GCA_902562835.1 uncultured Fidelibacterota bacterium | reverse complement strand
TGGACATTAACATCTACTTGGTCTGTAGGTAAGGCTATATTTATCACAAAAAATGGATATTCTCCTCTTTTTATTAATGCTTCATATGCATTGTAAACAGCTCTGTTCATGAGACGATCTTTAATAAACCGTCTATTTAAAAATATGTATTGCTCGCCAGGACGAGATCGTACAAGATTAAGATTCCCAACAAAACCTGAAAAGATATAATCGCTCTTAGTTATTTTGAGTTCAAGAAGATTTCTGGAATAAGTGGGATCTAAAAGATTATCAATTCTTTCTTGTAGTGGTTCTGGTAGAACATGAAAGATATCTCTATTATCAGCTATTAATTTGAAGGCAACTTCAGGGAATGCCAATCCATAGCAACGGACAACATCAACAATTTTTCTTAGCTCCGTTCTAGGTGTTTTTAAGAATTTTTTACGTGCAGGGGTATTATAAAACAGGTTACGAATGGTTACCTCTGTTCCACCGATTTCAGCGGCTGGCTGGACATCTCCAGGACTACCGTTTTTTATAGGAAGCTCAGCTCCTTCACCATTGCCATTACTTGAAATAATAGACATCTGCGATACGGATGCAATACTCGCTAGAGCCTCACCACGAAACCCCAGAGTATTTATTGAAAATAGATCATTGATTGTTTGAATCTTACTTGTATGAAATCGCAAAATAGATGAGGGAAGTTCTTCTGCCGGTATTCCATTACCATTATCACGAACCTGAATTACCTGATGTCCGCCTTTTTCAATAACAATCATAATATCTGAAGCTCCAGCATCTAAACTGTTCTCAATTAATTCTTTGACAACGGATGCAGGACGCTCAACGACCTCTCCTGCAGATATTTTATTTCTTAGATCTTCTGTTAGGGCTTTTATCATATGAAGTAATTTTAACTTTTAATTATTGCTATGGTCTTTTCAAAAACTTTTTTGTGAATTGCTTCTCCGGAGTTTAGGAATGAATCGACTTGTTCTTGAATAGATTCACAATATATTTTATCCTCAAATGCTGAAAGGTTTATCATTACATTCATACATGCTCCCCTAAGACCAGCTAGGGCAACCTCTGCTGCGACACCTGCATCTGAGACCGAATTGGGATTTCCATTTATCACTAACAATTCTGAAAGTTCAATAACTCTTAAGCATTTTTGAGCTGTTTCTAATGGTATCTGGATTGCATACTTATTTGCATTTTCTAAATTTTCTTTTTTTATACTTTTTTCTTCATCTGTAGTTACAGGTAACCTATTTGCTTCAATGACCTTATTAAATGCCTGTGTATCTTCTTCTACTAATATTGCTAATCGGTCTTTCAATTCTTGTGCTTCTACTCCAATCTCATCCATAAGTGGTTTATTATCAAGCATATGCTTTTTTTCATGAGTAAGCGCTGCTACCATAGAGGATAATGCAGCTCCTAAAGAGCCTGCTAGCGCAGCTACACTCCCACCTCCAGGAGCTGGACTGTTAGTGGATAATTCATTTAAAAAATCAGTATCAATCATCGTCTTTTCATTTTGACTATCTTTATTAACAGCATAATCTATTATTTTTTCATTTATATTAAATGGTGCAACGTCATTCAGACCCAAAGACTGTACAGCACATTCAATAATATCTTTGATAGGAATCCCCGTAGATCTATTCTGTTTTTTTAAGTAATGGATACCTGCCATAAGAACTGCCTCTAAAGGAATTAGCCCAACGAGTTCACTCCCTGTTACTCTTATACCTCTTTCGTCAGCTAGCCTACAGGCCTCATCAAAAACATGATGTATAGTTGAAACCTTATAATTATTAAAATTTATAGATATTTGAGCTCTTTTAAAACTTTCCACATACCAACCTATGGCTTTTATATCTTTAAATATTCCTGGAACCTTTACTGGCTTACCATTATCATGACGAACTATGTCTCCATCTAAGAGATTTTTAGATTTTGGGTTAGGTATTCTTTTGCTTCTCCCTGCCTCTCTTAGCTCAAATGCAATATCAGTTGCTAAACGATGATCACGAGTATTAAGATTAATATTATAAGCAATTAAAAAGTCTCTACATCCAATGACCGTAGCACCACCTTTTATGTGAAGCTTACTGGGCCCATAATCAGGTTTCCAATCTGGATCAGCTAATTTATCAGAAAGCCCTTCATATTCACCTTTCCGAATATCTGGTAATTTTATTCGCTTTTTTTCCTTTGCAGATTTTTCATACAAATATACTGGAATCTTTAATTCATCACCAACTCGCTTTCCAACTTGCTCTGAAAGATCTATACATTCTTCCTCTGAGACACCATTTATCGGAATGAATGGACAAACATCTGTAGCACCCATTCTAGGGTGAGTACCAGTATGCTTACTCATATCAAGAACTTCTGAAGCAATTTTTATGCTCTGGAAAGCAGCCTCTGCTATAGCAGCTGGTGGCCCTACCAATGTAACTACAGTTCGATTTGTATCTTCACCAGGATCTACATCTAAAACTGTTATCAGATCTATTCGGTTAATATGGTCTACAATTAAACTTATCTTTTCAGAGTCTCGCCCTTCGGAAAAATTCGGAACACATTCTATTAATTTGGTCATAGATTAATTATATGCAATTGTATTTAAATATATGATAAAAAACATTACTATAAAAAACATCCCAAAAGTCCACCATAGTGTTCTAGATCTATTTCTTCTTTTAGGAATTATATTCTTGAAGTAACCCATCCTACATTGGACTACCACCAAGAAACAATATCATAAAAAAATTAACAAATGGTCTCATGAAAAGCCATAAAATTGAGAATCCAGTTATGTAACCAAACAGTATCAGACCAAAAAGTACCTGTGGTCCATATGATTGAATTTTCCATGCAAGCTGTGGATTCGTCCTCATTAAATAACCTGAGAATATTTGAGACCCATCTAGAGGTGCAACAGGAATTAGATTGAAAACTGCTAAAGCTATATTGATCTGAGTAAAATATATTATTAATAAATAAATAGCCTCTGAAAGCAACCCTGCACCACTTAATAATCTAAATAACATTCCAGCTATCATAGCCAGGAGTAAATTAGAAAGAGGGCCAGCAGCTGCTACTTTCATCATATCTGTTCTGGGATTTCTTAGGTTTCGACCATCAACAGGCACTGGTTTTGCCCAACCAAATCCAACAAAAAGAATCATCATTGAACCCATTACATCTAAATGTGCCATTGGATTCAGTGTCAACCTTCCCATCCTTGCTGCAGTACTATCACCGCATTTTGACGCCATCCATGCGTGTGCAAACTCATGAAAAGACAATGCGAACATTAGAGTTGGAATAAGAAGAACTAGTGCTTCAGGTGATAATCTAAATAAAATATTTAACTCCTTGGGTGATGTGATTTATATACTTGTTTTATATGATGTTTGTCCAAATGAGTATATATCTGGGTTGTGGTTATGTCACTATGACCCAACAAAGCCTGAACAAAACGAAGATCCGCACCACCTTCCAAGAGATGTGTTGCAAAAGAGTGTCGCAAAGTATGTGGCGAGATCGGTTTTTTAATTCCTGAATTAAGACACCATTTTTTTAGAATATTATTTATCATCGCACGTGTAAGTTGTTTTCCATTCCTACTAACAAAGACAAAGCTCGAACTTGTTTTTTTTATCAATTTATGCCTTGAATGAATTAAATAATCGTTCAATAATCTTTTTGCTCTACCACCTATTGGCAATAGACGCTCTTTTGATCCTTTGCCCATAACTCTTATTAAATCATCGTCAATAATTAAATTTGAAGTTTGTAGGTCACAAAGTTCAGAAACTCTTATACCACATGAATATAACATTTCAATAATAGCTTTATCTCGTTTAGCAAATTGATATGCATCATCTATAGATTTAATAATGTCAGATATTTCTTTTTCACTAAGTACTAAAGGTAGTTTTTTAGGAATTTTTGGGGTATCCAAATTAAGTGCAGGATTTTCTTTAATTATCTGCTCACTTGACAAAAAGTTATGATATGAACGAATGGATGAAATAATACGTGCAATGCTCTTTGGCGCAAGACCTTGATTATTCAAATTCCTTATATAATCTCGAATATTATTAGATGAAATATTGCATAACGATTTTATTTCCAGATCATCAATAATATATCCTAAATATTGTTTGAGGTCTCGTCTATATGCATCAATGGTATTAGCTGATACATTACGCTCTACTCTAAGCATTATTAAATAATCTTGGAAATAATCATTCATTTTACTTTAAAAAATTATCTTCTACCAAAGCGCAAATTATCTGTCCAATCATTATATGTCCTTCTTGAATACGCTGAGTATTTTCAGATGGAACATAGACAGCAACGTCGGCTAAACCATTTAATTTTCCACCTGTTTTACCAGTAAAAGATATCGTCTTAAGACCTTTATATTTTGCCTGTTTTATTGCGGCAATGATATTTGAAGAATTTCCGCTTGTTGAAATTGCCACTAGTACATCACCCTCATTTCCCAAACCTTGGATCTGTCTCGAAAAAATGGAATCAAAATCAGTATCATTTGACCACGCAGTTATAAATGATGTATCTGTAGTCAAAGCGATGGATGGGATAGGTTTTCTTTCATGGCTTGTCATTCCTCCCATCAATTCAGTAGCCAAATGTTGAGCATCTCCTGCACTACCACCATTCCCGCAAAATAATATTTTACCACCATTTTTTATTGAATTAATCATAGCGACAGTAGCGGACTCAATATCCTCTATACAGCTTTCTATGATAAGTTCTTTAACAGATAAACTATCTAAGATTTCTCTTTTTATTTTTTCATACATTATTCTCTCCAGTGAATGGCATCAGAGAACTCTTTCATTCGCGAAGCGTCATCTTCGATGACTGTGCCTGTTACAATAATCGAAGCACCCGACTGAACATGTTCTGCTGCTACTTCAGGTGTTTTAATACCTCCACCAACAACCAAAGGTACATCAATCATATCGTTTACAGCCCCTATTAAACTAGAAGAAACAGGGTACTTAGCACCACTTCCTGCTTCGAGGTATATCAATTTCATTCCTAAGTACTGACCAGCTAAAGCATGTGCAACTGTTACATCCACTCTATCCATCGGTATAGGTCTAGTTCCACTCATAAATTCAACAGTACTACCAGCACCACCATCAATAAGTATATAACCAGTGGGTATTGTCTCAATATCCATATCTTTAACCAAGGGTGCGGAAATTACTTGCTCTCCTATCAAATAATGAGGGTTTCTACCAGATATAACTGACATGAATAGCATCGCATCATAGTAAGGATTCAATTGACCTACTCCTCCAGGGAAAAAAATGACTGGAATATTTGAATATGATTTAATCAACTTAACTCTATCTACACACTTAGAGTCCATCATTAAACTACCGCCGACAAAAAGGGCATCTACACCAGAGATGTTCGCTTTTTGAACGCGGTCTTGAATTGAATCTTCATCATTCCTATCAGGATCGATCAAGACCACATATGCAGCACCTTTTTTGGATACAGTAGTAATTAAATCATTAAATACGGACATTTATCCTACAAACTCCTCGTATGAACTGAAATTCATTAGATGGTCTTTTTCATTAACGTTTGTTGGTTTTATCTTAATAAGCCACCCATCACCATATGGATCGGTATTCACCAGATCAGCTGAGTCTTCTAATTTTTCATTAATTTCTATAATAGTGCCTGAAACTGGGACATAAAGCTCAGAAACAGTTTTAACCGCTTCTACCTCACCAAAAGTATCCCCAGCGTTAAGTTCTTGTCCAACTTCTGGAAATTCAATGAAAATGATATCACCTAGTTGACCTTGTGCGTAATCTGTAATACCTATGGTAACCTCATTTTCTTTAAAATCTGCCCACTCGTGTTCTTTTGTATAAAGTAAATGATCCGGAGTATTCATTATTCGTCCTTTTTTTATTCTTCTTCTGAATTGTATTTAAATGTTTCTAAAAAACTTGTATCAAAATCACCTGATTTAAACACCTTATCCTTCATAATAGCCATCTGGTAAGGGATTGTCGTTTTTGGACCATCAATGATAGTTTCTTCTAGAGCTCTCTGCATTCGAATAATAGCTCTTTCTCTATTTTCAGCATGAACAATAATCTTACCGATCATCGAATCATACTGCGTTGGAATCACATAACCTGCATAAGCATGTGAATCAACACGCACGCCTTTACCACCTGGCATATGAAAGCTATTAATCTTTCCTGGGAAAGGCATAAAATTATTAGATGGATCTTCTGCATTTATACGACATTCAATGGAGTGACCTCTTAGTTGGAAATTATCAAGGACTGGACATTTTTGTCCTGCATGCATCCTGATCTGCTGTTTTATCAGATCAACACCCGTAACCATTTCTGTTACTGGATGCTCAACTTGTATACGTGTATTCATTTCCATAAAATAAAAGTTTTTCTCACTGTCCATCAAAAATTCAATTGTACCAACGCCCACATAGTTCACTGACTTTGCACCTGAAACGGCAGCATCACCGATCTGTTTTCGTGTCTCTTCGTCTACTAATGGCGATGGTGATTCCTCAATCAATTTTTGATGTCGACGTTGTATCGAGCACTCTCTTTCTCCAAAATGAATAGCGTTGCCATGTTTATCGCCTAATATTTGGACCTCAATATGCCTTGGGTTTTGAATGAACTTTTCAATATAAATATCTCCATTACCAAATGCTGTGATTGATTCTTGATTTGCTGATTTATATGAAGCTATTACATCAGTAGCTTCTGTAACGAAACGCATCCCACGTCCACCTCCTCCTGCAGATGCCTTAAGCATTATTGGATATCCCATCTCATTTGCCTTTTCGAGCGCTTCATCAGGTCCTTCTAGGATTCCATCACCCCCAGGCACAACTGGTACACCAGCAGCTTTCATTGTTTGCTTTGCCTTAGCTTTATTGCCCATAGAATCAATTATATCTGAACTTGGGCCAAGGAATACAAAACCATTATCTTCACATATCTTTGAAAATTGAGCAGATTCTGAAAGGAAACCATAACCTGGATGAACTGCATCTGCACCTGTTATTTCACCAGCTGCAATAATTCTTGGAATATTTAAATAACTATCTTTACTTGGTGGTGGACCAATACACACTGCCTCATCAGCAAATTTCACATGAAGAGAAAACTCATCTGCTGTTGAATATACTGCAACAGTTTTTATATTTAATTCATGACAAGCTCTTATAACACGAAGAGCAATTTCACCACGATTAGCGATTAAAACTTTTTTAAACATTTTTTATAATTTAGGCTGGGTTTATTATAAAAAGAGGTTGATTATACTCAACAGCCTCTCTATTCTTAACCTTAATATCTGTGACTGTCCCCTCAAATTCTGATTCAATCTCATTCATTATTTTCATTGCTTCAATAATACATAAAGTTTGACCTTTTTTAACTTTATCACCAACATTAACAAATTTTGGATCATCAGGGGTAGGAGCTGAATAAAAGGTTCCCGGCATTGGCGATAAAAGTTCTTCACCTTCTAAACTTACTTGAGGGACTGTTTGTGATACTTCACTTTCTTTAAGTGGGGTATTTTTGTCTTTAGGTGAAGCGTTTGAAGATTGTATTTGTGGAGCCGATTCATCTTGAACCATAATATTTGCGTTTTTTACAACACGATATTTTCTTCCCCAGAAATTGACTTCAATCTCATTTATGTTTGAGTTCTCTAAAATATATATGATTTCTTTTAGCTTATCTTGCCACATAAATCCTCCTCAAGAGCTTATTCTTTAGACCGTTCAACATAATCACCAGTCCTAGTATCAATTCTTAACTTTTCACCTTCTTCAATGAAAAGAGGGACATTGAGCGTAAAACCTGTTTCAACTTTTGCTGGCTTAGTTGCACCAGTTGCAGTATTACCTTTAAAACCAGGTTCTGTATCAGTGACCTTTAAAACTACATGGGATGGAAGTCTTACATCTAATACCTTACTACCATCAAATAGAAGATCAACATTCATACCTGATGTAAGAAAATTTTTCCCATGCCCAACTGAATCAGATGCAACATTTAACTGTTCGTAAGTTTCATTATCCATAAACACGTAAGAATCGTTATCTAGGTAAAGAAATTGCATAGCTTTTGCTTCAACTCTTATAAACTCAAGTTTATGACCTGAATTAAATGTCTCATCTATAATTTTACCCGATTGTATATCCTTAAGTTTAGTTCTAACAAATGCACCACCTTTACCTGGTTTCACGTGCTGAAATTCAACAACCTTCATTCTTTTATTTTTGTGAAGGATTACTGCACCATTACGGATATTTGCTGTTGTTGCCATAAAACGTCCTAAATTATTACAAAGTTACTTAATATAAATTACTATACTGCCTCCTCTCTTCAAATGAGTTGAAGGACACAAGAATAATTGTTTTATAATTGTTCAATCATCGATTTGACTTTATTCTTATGAATTAACATCATTTCAGCCTTAGGTATTGAACGTGCATATTTCACCTGATCTGCTGCATATAAAAACTCAATCCATTCGGATAAATGGTCACTTTTTACTGGAAATAATTTACGTGCTCCATCAATTTCTTCAGTGGTCATCTCAAGAGTACGGATAAAATACTTTGTTTCAATATACTCTCTTGAGATATGGGAGAGTCCAGAATAGTATTCTTTTATCAAACCAGAATCATCTAACTCTCCAAGTCGCCTTGATGCCCTGGCATAAGGTGTCTCTATATTGGAATAGTCGATTTTGTGGTATCTAGGTAATTGCCGCTTCCTCCATACCCAAGCTATGCCTAGAACTATAGCAATAAGGATAAAAAAATAGATCAGTAATCTGATTGGGAATATACCTTTGACAGGAACCGGGTCTTTTATATCCTGAAAATCAGTTTTCGTTGATGAGGTTAATATACTTGATACAGAAAAATAAATAGGGTCTGCAATTATTGAGTCACCTTCAAATTTTCCATTATTTAATAATCTTATTGAAAATTCTGGGGTTTTAAAACTACCTGTATCCCACGGTATTAACTCATATTGTATTCCGTATAATTTATCCTCTTTATAAATATAATTTTTCTTTTTAATAGAAATTGTATCATCTTGACTAGTTAGTTCTGGTAATTTTATAGTCTGTTCATTTAACCCTTCAACTTTTATAGTCCAATTAAATACATCACCAATATAACCCAGTGTTGTGTCTAATTCCGAATTGAGAGAAAGATATTGTCCAAATAATATAATAGGCGATAATAATAATAAAACTTTCACTAATTCCGCTTTTCTCTCATTTTAAATAGGGATAATAAAGGCTCAACAAAGTCTTCATTAGTAGAAATTGAAATTAAATCAAAACCAATACTCCTTGATTCTTTCTCGAGTTTAGTTTGAGTTGTAGCTAATTGATACTTCAATTCTTTTAGAGCTTTTTTAGAGGAAGTATCTATCCAAAATGCAGATCCAGTTTCAGGATCTTCAACTTTTGCTAAACCTATTTTTGGTAGTTTTATTTCTGCTGGATCATATAGTTTTATGCCAATAAGATCATGTTTCCTATTTACAACTTTTAACGAAGTCCAATATTGATCATCTAAGAAATCTGAAATTAAGAAAACAACGCTCTTTCTTTTAGCTACTTTCAATAAGTAATCCAAAGCAACTTTAATTGAAGTTCCTTTCTTTTCTGGACGATTATATAGCAGTTCACGAACCACCCTAAGTACATGGCTTTTACCTTTTTTAGGTACCACATACTTTTCTATCTCACTAGAAAAGAGAATTAAACCAACTTTGTCATTATTTTTTATAGCGGAAAAACCAAGTACAGATGCAATCTCAGCTCCAAATTCTCTTTTTAACTGCTGATCTGAACCGAATTCTCCTGATGCTGATATATCAACTAATAGGTATACAGTAAGTTCACGTTCTTCTTCAAATATTTTAATAAAAGGTGCACCAGTTCGCGCAGTAACATTCCAATCAATTAAACGGATGTCATCACCTGGTTGATACTCTCTGACCTCGGAAAATGTCATACCTCGTCCTTTAAAAACGGAATGGTATTCCCCACCAAAAAGGTCATTGACCAATCCACGGGTTCGAATCTCAATGCGCTTGACCTTCTTGAGGAGGTGCTGAGAAATCATTTAATAATCAGGGTACTTCTACAACTTCAAATAAACGTTTTATAACGTCTTCAGGAGTTAATTCTTCAGCTTCAGCTTCATAAGTGAGTATAACTCTGTGTCGCAATACATCAGTTCCTATATACCTAATATCTTCAGGAGTTATATAACCACGGTGTTCAGTAAACGCCCTTGCCTTAGCTGCGCGAATAAGATTTATGGTTGCTCGAGGTGATGCACCGAAATCAATAATTCCATCAAGATCATTAAGCCCGTAATTATTGGGCTTTCTCGTTGCAAAAATTAAATTCAAGACATAATCCTCTACTTTTTCATCAACATATATATCATCAATAATTGCCTGAGCATTTAATATCTCTTCTGGAGTGACAACATAACTTAACTTTGTAGCATCATTAGATCTTGTATTCTGACGTAAAATTAACCTTTCTGAATCATGATCTGGGTATTTAACAATAAGTTTAAACATAAAACGATCGACCTGTGCTTCAGGTAATGGATAGGTTCCCTCCTGTTCAATTGGATTTTGGGTTGCCATAACTAGAAAAGGAGCCTTAAGAGCAAAGGTATTTTCGCCAATAGTTACTTGCCTTTCCTGCATTGCCTCTAATAGTGCACTTTGGACTTTTGCAGGTGATCGGTTAATTTCATCAGCAAGTATTATATTTGAGAATATAGGCCCTTGCCTCGTTTCAAAACTTCCTGTTTTTTGATTGTAAATCAGAGTTCCTAATAAATCTGCAGGTAACATATCAGGAGTAAACTGAATTCTTTGAAAATCAGTATTAATTAGACTTGAAAGTGTTTTCACAGTTAATGTTTTGGCAAGACCTGGAACTCCTTCCAAAAGTATATGGCCATTTGATAACATAGATATAATTATTTTATTTATGAGTTCATCTTGGCCAAGAATAACCCCATTCATACCTTTTTTTAGATCATCAATAAAACTAGATGCTTTAGAGATCTTATCATTAATCTGTGATAAACTAAAATCACTCATGAAATATTATCTAGGAGGTGATGTGCTTTAATGCAGGAATTTCTTCTATACTTTTACCCAGATAGTCAATCTCGAACTTTACTGATGGAGATAATTCATGATCTGGGAATTTATTTAAGAAACTTTCGTATTCAATTTGTGCACTTTTTGTGTCATTCAGTATATTAGCATAAATATAACCGACCATAAATAAGGCATGTGGCTCTTGGTTCGAACCGACAAACTTTTCACTTACCTTTCTATATTCTTGAATTGCAGTAGTGAAATCTCTAAAGTCATTCATATATATATCTCCCAGCATATATTGAGCTTTAGGTGTAAACTCATGTTGTGAGTATTCTTCGGTCATATACATTAGATGGTCAACGGCTTCTTTCAATAGTTTACGCTTTCGAAGTGATTCAGCTTTATTCAAGATATAATCAGGAAACTCGTCTATTTGTGTTTGAGCCTGCTCACCATGTATCGATTCTCCATAATCATCAACTGTATTTTGTAGTTCAAGTAAACCAGACCGTAAATCATTTTTCCAGTTTAAGTGAATTGAAGCAAGCTTGTATTGTGCTTTAGAAGCTAGGCTATCATTGGGGTATTTTTCTAATAATTCCTGAAGATCTTTTATTGCCAGATCAATCTGATTACTCTCAGTATTTTGCTCGGATGACTCAAAGAGTTCTTTAGATGACTTAGTGCAACTACTCATCCAAAAAAATACTAAAAAGACTAACGTATATTTAATTTTCATTATCTTCCTTTATTTAAAAGCTGTGGAAATTAATGCCTGTTTCTTTACCCGTAAAGTGTTTGATGGAACCTTATATGTGAAAGATCTACAAAGAGTTCCATTAATAAATTTTTAAAATAAGTTTTGAACTCCAATATTAAACTGTTGACTATTTTTATTATCAATTTGGATTGCATAATCAAGTCTAGCAGGACCCAAAGGAGTTTCAAAAGTTAATCCTATACCTAAATCCCATTTTAATTCCCCTAGGAAATTAAACCTTAGTGGTTCATCGGATAAAATTCCACCATCAGCAAAAAGTGTCATTCCTAGTGATTTATAAAGATGTTGTCTGAGCTCAATATTTGTCATAAGCCGTGTTGTCCCACCATATGGTTCACCTTGTTCATTTACATTGAACTTTAACACCTGCCAACCTCTCATTGAAGTACTCCCACCAAGATAGAACTTCTCAAAAGAATAATCCTCATATTCGGGATCCCATTGCCATAGACTACCATATTGGATACGCATGGCATAAACAGGGCCTTTTGATAAAGATAAATATGACTGAAATGTTAAATCGGTTTTAAAATATTCTCGAGAACCTTCAAAGCCAGCTTTCTTTATTAGACCCTGAATTAAATAACCATTTTTTGTGAAAAGGGGATCATCCTTACGATCTATATTTATTTTTAATGATATAGATCGTTCTTCAATATTCTCTTCAGATCTATCAGAAAAACCTTCCCAAATTGTTCTAGTCTCAAAATAAGATCTTCCTTTTAGCTGAATGCGCTGAGCTAGATTACCACCATATCTATCTATTCCTTCTGGTAAATCTGTGGCCTTACCAAAAGTAAATCTTTCATAATATCCAATTATTTTTGTTGGAAACCTTATACCAAAAAACCAATTTGAGGAAAGACTTGCATCAGATCTAAGCCTTGAAGCAATAAAACTCGTATCTACCGTAAAGCCAGCTAAAAGTTTCATAGAAAACTGATTAGGTGAATTAAGAAAAGCACGATCTCTCCATTCTATTGTTGCACTTACTGCATCAATTTCATTTGCACCTTCAGCAAAGCTGATTGGTACTAAACCCCCAGAAGAGTTCCATTCGCGCTGCTTATATCTTTTTAAATCAATATAAATATCAACTAGAGAATCAGAATCAGTAACTTTTACCGGAATTAGACTTGCTGTTGAAAAAATCCCAATTTCCCTCAAATGTTTTGATGTCTTATCCATGGCTGATTTAATGTAAGGATCTCCACTTTTGTATACTAATTCTCTTAAAACTAATGAACTATCAATATTACCAGCTTTTTCAAAAGTAGTATTTCGCACGTAGTAATTATTACCTTCATTTATGTTGATATCAACAAATACTGAATCATTGACCACATCTTTAATTGAGACGTCAAAAAAAAGTTTCCCTTGCTCATGATATTCATTTTCTAATAAATATAAATTGTCATTTAATCCAACCGGGTTGTAGGGTTCATTCAGTGATAATCCCAAAACTTCTCGTATTCTTTCTTTTTCAATAATATTATTTCCAACAATATTAACTTTTGAGAGAAAGAACTGCCTACCTTCATCAATACTAAAAAGAATATCGACATATCTCTTATTTGAAATTTCTATTTCTTTAAATGAATCATTTATTTTGACATCGAGGAAGCCTTTTGAATGATAATAATTTTTTAAAGTTAATGCATCTAATCTTAATAAACGGTCATCAAACTTAGGTTTACGAAAAAAGAAATTGGGAGGTCTTTGTCTAACAATATAAAGAACCTCATTCATAGTGACATTATCATTTCCTTCCAGCAAAACTTTATTAATAAATCTTGGTTCAGTTTCTGATTTGGAAATACCTATGAATATCCACAGGTAAAAGACTGCCTTAATTATGTATGTCATAAATTAATAAGCGTATCTATAACGATATTTAAGATTCAAATTCCCTTCTTCATCGTAAGCACCAACCACAGAAAAGTGACGATTTAATTTGTACTCAACACCAATCTGTTTTTGTTCGTTATTAAGTGAAAATGACCTTTTATAAGATAAATTTAAAAATGCTTTATCGCTTAGTTTTGTTTTTACGGTCACTTCATAATCTTCATTAGAACCCTGGAGCAAACCTGCTGCGCCAGATATGTCAATATCATCAACATAATTCATCATACCCAGGTTAGATTCTTTAAGATTTTTTTCTAATTGATTTTCTAATAATGTACCTAAAATTGAAACAGTCTGGTTGCCAAATCCAGTTGAAGTCCACTCAGCATCCTCAATCCTCTTACCCCATGTTAACAATTCAAGTATATCACTCTCGGAAAAACCACTGCCAGACTCTAATATAATATCAAGGTCTTCGATACCACCTCTCATACGTAATTCTATTCGTTCATCATCAACCATAGTATTTGCATTCACATCAATGTAAGGATTAAAACCTTTATTATCAAAACTCACCAAGCCTTGTAGCTCATCAAAATAATCTGTAAAAGAAATGACACTCCCATCTTCCACAATTATCTGCCCTCCAAAATCTACTTCTTCATTTCCTATTTGAGCTAAATTCAATTCACCTGTAACCTTTGCATTTACTTGGGAATTTTTAAAAAATGCTGATCCAGTTATTGGGATGTTTAAATCATAAGCCAATATAGAGCCCTGATTATCCTGCATTGCTGTACCAACATATTCTGTACTAAACTCATAAAAGACATTTGCTTCTTGAGTCTCTATTATACCATCTACAAGCACTGTATCCCTACCAACAATCTTTAGGTCTAGGTTACTATTACCTTCGACATCCAAAAACAATAATTTATATGAAGCATTAGTTGCTTTTACTTTTAAATCATATCCTGGATTAAAAAATTTAGCAAAATTCATTGTACCAGATATGGTAGTATTTTGACCTTTTTTATTCGGGCTTCTATTGTTTGAATTATACAAAAGCGCATCAAATCTATTGATGAATAATGTATTATTTACCATGCTAGCATTACCATCAATTAATTTGATAGGGTCACTAACTAGCATCGTATACAAACTACCATTATTTATATTAATATATCCATTACGATTTATAGCATCACCTTTACCCTCAAGTAGTAATTGGATATTAATATTCCCGTTTGCGGAATCCAGGTCGGCCAAATATGGAGAAAGAAATGGTAATGAATATAATTCAGCATTTGCCTTAAAATTGATATTATCTTCATTAAAGAAAGATCCAAATCTTGAAGAATTAAGATTTAAATCAAAAGGAACATAACCAAATGCTGTTATAGTTCCTTCTTTAGACTGAGAACTTGCTGAAACCACATTTAATTTTCGTCCGTCATAGGTGCCCTTACTTTTAAATTTTCCTAAGTGTACTAGATCAAATAATGCATTATCTATATTTATATCATAAGAAAATTTTGTCTTTTCTGTGGTACCACTTAAATCAAGCCTGCCAGTCCCAGAGCCACCTATTGTATAAAACCTAGGAATAAATCGATGAACAAACTCTAATGAAATATTCGAAAAATTCGAGACTAATGATATTGATTCATTTTTAGTATTTAGTTTTTCAAATGGAATTATTCCAGATACTTGTATTCCCATAGTACCTTTCCGTGTCATAGTAATGTCGTCAAGGTGTAGCATACCACTCTTGTAGAGACATGATAGGGTCATTTCATCAAATGATTCCTCCATATATTTGCCCTTTTTAAGGGAAAGGTCCACGTCAAGGTCAATTCTACCCTGATTTGATTTTATCCAAACCTCACCAAAAATCAATCCAGACAGTTTTAAACGCTCATCATCGAAGAATTGCGTCAGAATCTCTGCATCAAAATTGGACATTTTGAACCTACCTTCAGGATTTTTAGTGCCTGTAATTACTCCTTCCATTAAACCATCATTTATGTGTAGTTCAAATGGGTTAAACTGAAAAATTGAATCTTGGATAACAAAGTTGAGTGGTTTTGCGTTCACCATATAGTTATCCTTGTATGCAAATTGTAATCTATCAATTCTATATTTATCTACTCCATTAAAATGACCAGATGCCTGCAAAAAATCATCTCCAGATTTAAAATGACAATTTTCTAAAACGATTGACTTATTATCAATAATTGCACTCACGGTACCACTTTCAAAACCTCTGTTTTTCCATTGGCCCTTATCAGCTTTAATATCAATAAAACCAGAGGGAATACTTTCATTAACAGTTATATGAGAATTCAGATCGATAGACTCAAGTGTAAAGTTACTTATTTTTACATTTTCACATGTTAGCTCTGCTAAAGCTGATGGTGAAAGAATATCTCCCGATATTTTTAAATTACCAGTAGCCTTTCCTGAAACAAAATCGCCTGGTAGAAAACTATTTACTAACTCAATATCAGCCTTTTCCATATCGGTATATAAATTAATGGTCTTTGAAAAAAAATCAGCTTTACCATCAATGGTTAAATAACTATCTCCAACAAAAAGCATTACAGGATCTATTGTCGATAAAAGACTATCCCTATATGTTAATTGACCATGAATCGAGATTTCCCCCTGATTGAATAATTTGCTTTCAATCATTTCAACTGTCATATCAATCTGATCTAATGCGCCATTTTCCGTCAAGCCTGCGTCCATAATGAAAAGGCCCGACATTTGAGTGGATTTTTGATTTTTTATCCATCGACCCAGATCTAAGTTCTCTAAATTCATGTAAGAACTAATTCTCTCATTCTCATTCCATAGTCCATTCATAGTAAGCTTAGAACTTTCCCCCTTGAGTTCAAGTGCATTAATTATCCAAGTTTTTCCTTTCTTAGATATATCGAATCGGCCTCCCATATCAAGGCCTAATTGATTCTCAACCAATAATTCTCCTTCAAAATACTCAAGATCTGATTCAAAATTAAATTGACCTGTGAACGTAGAAAATTTTGCTTGCAGAGGCAACCTACTAAAAAGTTCTGATGGAAAACTAAATTGTGAAGCTTCTATAGATCCCTTTAAAATTGAGTTTGATTTCTCGAATGATAAACTACCTGATATTGGCAAAGTAAAAAGTTCGCCATCAATATCTTTTAAAAAATATGAATTACCATCATATCCCAACACCATAGTATCAAATTTGCACACCAAATCTGAATTATCCTCTAATGACACATTAACTAAATCACATTTTAATGAAGGTTTTTCCAAACCTATTAATTCTCCTCCAGCCATTATATTAAATATATATTTTTTACTTTTTATGTTGGACCGCACCTTCCCATCAACAAAAAATGATCTGACATGAAATGGAATATTTAATACGAGATCACCTTCTTTTCCAGTCTCTTCTTGCGAATAAATGTCTCCAGAATAATTTACATGCATTCCCTCTAGGGTTAATAAATCAAAAACTGGAGTTCCTAGTAAGGATGAAAATAATCCAATATTTATAGAAGATTCTTGTATTCTTAACGATGAACCATTATTGTGAATGAGATTAATGTTATTAAAAACGGAAGTACTAAATAAATATCCCTCAGCATGTTCAACTTGAATACTCCAGCCACTAGAGTTGATATATTTATTTAATTCAGACTGAAAATAGCTATTCCAAACTGAGGTCTTCAATGAAAGAACTAATATAGTTATTAAGACCGCTGGTGCGATAAGTAGATATTTTTTACCCATTTGCATCATAGAAACATTATAAAATAAACTTGTATATAGGAAGCGAGTTCCAAATATAAAAAAAGCACTCGTTCAGAGTGCCTTTTTTATATTTATTGATATATTTTAGATACTTTAGTCTACAACCTCAAAATCTGCATCTTCAATTTCCCCTTCCTTCTTTTCTTTTTTTTCAGCATCTTGATTTGTCTGTTGTTCAGAAGCATTGGGTTCCTGTTTAGTAGAATCGTACAATTTTGAAGCGACTGCACTCCATGAAGCATTTAGGGCATCCATTGAGAATCTAATATCTTCTATGTTACCACTTTCTTTAGCTTTGGTTAGAGCTTTGACCTTTTCATCTAAATCTCCCTTTTCTGATTTTTCCAATTTGTCAGCATGTTCCTTAACATTTTTTTCCGTTTCATAAATAAGGTGCTCTGATTGGTTAATTAGGTCAATTTTCTCTCTTTTATCTTTATCTTCAGATTCATGTTTTTTTGCTTCATTTACCATCTTATCTATTTCTGAATCACTTAAACCACTTGATGCCTCAATCCTAATGCTCTGTTCCTTTCCTGTAGCCTTATCTTTTGCATTTACATTAAGTATTCCATTTGCATCTATATCAAATGAAACTTCAATTTGGGGAACTCCGCGTGGTGAAGGAGGTATGTCTGCAAGGTGAAATCTGCCAATCGTCTTGTTATCTGTGGCCATTTGCCTTTCTCCCTGTAATACATGAATCTCAACAGTGGTCTGATTATCAGCCGCAGTACTAAAAACCTGTGACTTTTTTGTTGGAATAGTTGTATTCCTTTCTATCAATGTTGTCGAAACACTACCTAGTGTTTCAATACCAAGTGATAAGGGCGTAACATCAAGAAGAAGTATATCATCAACATCTCCAGATAAAACGCCACCTTGAATAGCCGCACCAAGTGCGACAACTTCATCAGGGTTGACACTTTTATTTGGTTCTTTACCAAATATCTCTTTTACCTGTTCTTGAATCTTTGGAATCCTAGTGGAGCCACCTACTAGAATCACCTCATCAATTTCAGACTTCGATAATCCCGCATCTTCAATTGCTTGGACACATGGTTCAATTGTTCTATTAATCAAATCACTTACTAATTCTTCAAATTTAGCTTGAGATAGTGTTAGGTTTAGATGCTTTGGTCCTGAGGCATCTGCTGTAACAAATGGTAGATTGATGTCAGTCTGTTTAGATGTTGATAATTCTTTTTTCGCCGTCTCTGCAGCTTCTTTTAAACGCTGTAGAGCCATTGGGTCTTTTCTAAGATCAATGCCATCAGATTTATCAAATTCATTAGCAATCCAGTCAATAACTTTTTGATCGAAATCATCTCCACCAAGATGTCCATCTCCATTTGATGATTTAACTTCAAAAACACCATCACCAAGTTCTAAAATTGAAACGTCAAAAGTACCACCGCCTAGATCAAAGACGGCAATTTTTTCATCTTTTTTCTTATCTAGGCCGTATGCTAATGATGCAGCAGTGGGTTCATTAATGATGCGTCTGACATTTAAGCCTGCTATTTTACCTGCATCTTTTGTTGCTTGCCTCTGTGAATCATTAAAATAGGCTGGAACTGTTATAACTGCATCTGTTACTTTGGATCCAAGATACTCCTCTGCCTGCTGCTTCAATTTTTGGAGAACCATAGCAGAAATTTCAGGTGGAGTGTACTCTTTTTCACCTGCTTTGACTACACAGGCGCCACTAGAGTTTTTTTCAACTTTATATGGTACTTCAGATATCTCTGTACTAACCTCATCAAACATTCTTCCTACAAAACGCTTAATTGAAAAAACAGTGTTTTCAGGGTTTGTAACAGCCTGTCGTTTAGCAGCTTGACCTACCAAGCGATCTCCATCTTTTGCAAATCCAACAACAGAAGGAGTAGTCCGACCACCTTCTGGACTTGTGATTACTGTTGGTTCACCACCTTCAAGTACAGCTACACATGAATTGGTAGTACCAAGGTCAATTCCAATAATTTTACTCATACTATCTCCAAAAAACTAAAAATTATAAACTATCTCGAACTACGACTTGCAAGGAATATACCATATAAAATAGTAGTTAATATTGACAGACTATTCTAATTAATCTTACTTTATGGCAGAGATTTTACATCCTATTTTTATGAAAGTGAATTTGGATAATTAATTAATAAACATCGATTAGGCATAACATAAATATCCAGCTTATGATATATTACTTTAGGGATAATTCAGAAGATTTTGATTTTCTTCTGAATCTATAATCAAATATTAATTTATTCTTCACTGACTTAACCGTTATTATTGTACCTTTAGGAAATACTTTCCTTAAAAGTAATTCAGAAATTGGATCCTCAAGAGAACTTTGAATTTCTCGACGAAGCATTCTAACTCCATATCTAGAATCATAACCATGCTTGGCTAAGTATTTTTTAGCAGATTTATTCAACTTAATCTTTAGTCCAATTTTTGAAAGATTATTAACAAGGTCAGAAATTTGCAAATCAATTATTTCATAAACATTCTTCTCATTAAGCTGATGGAAAACAATAGATTCATCGATTCGGTTTACCAATTCAGGCGAGAATAATTTTTCTACATTATCCATAATTTTTTGTTTCATTTTTTGATACTCTTCTTCATCTTTTTCTCTACCGAAACCAAAACCATTATTTTTTAGCTCTCTTGTACCTATATTGGATGTCATAATCAAAATTGAATTTCTAAAGTCTATTTTTCTACCAAGCCCATCTGTTAAAGTACCCTCATCAAAAACTTGAAGTAATACATTGAATATATCTGGATGACCCTTTTCAATTTCATCCAAAAGAATGACTGAATATGGGTTTCTTCTAACCTTTTCAGTGAGTTCTCCACCCTCTTCATATCCAACATAGCCGGGAGGTGCCCCTATTAATCTTGAAATAGAAAAACGTTCCGTAAATTCTGACATATCTACTTTTACCAGCGCATTACTATGAGGAAATAAATATTTAGCTAAACATTTTGCTAATTCTGTTTTGCCAACGCCTGTTGGGCCAAGAAAAAGGAAAACCCCTATTGGTCGGTCAGGACTTTTAAGACCGGTCCTCGAACGTCTAATTGCATTTGTTATACTATTTATTGCTTCATTTTGTCCAATGATATAATTACTTAGCTCTTCATTAAGATTCAGTAAACGTTCGCTCTCTGATTCTGCTACTTTTGAAAGAGGAATACCAGTTATAAGAGAGACAACATCTGCAATAGTTTCAGAATCAATATCGATTAAGCGCTTGCCTTCTCCCTCTTGCCATTTTACCTGCGCCTTTGATAGCTTTTTAAATAATTGTCTTTCTTTATCTCTTAGAGAAGCGGCATCCTCAAATAGTTGTTCTGACACTTTAAGTTCTTTTTCTTCTCTAATCTTTTGGACTTTATCTTCCATGTCTAAAATAGTTTTTGGCACTTCCAAATTATACATATGAGCTCTTGCACCCGCTTCATCCATTATATCAATTGCTTTATCTGGTAGGAATTTATCAGATATATATCTTTCTGATAGATTAACACATGCATCTATTGCATTATTAGTATATTTTACTTTGTGGTGCTCTTCATATTTTTCTTTTAAACCATGAAGAATATCCATCGACTCTTGAATGGATGGCGGGCTGACAGTGATTTTCTGAAATCTTCGATCAAGTGCACCATCTTTCTCTATATATTTTCGATATTCATCTAATGTCGTAGCACCAATACAATGAATATCGCCTCTTGCCAATGAAGGTTTAAACATATTTGAAGCATCTAGAGAGCCAGAAGCGCCTCCAGCTCCAACAATAGTATGTAGTTCATCAATGAAAATAATAATATTATCACTTATCTCTAATTCCATCATCACACTTTTTAAGCGCTCTTCAAACTGACCTCTATATTTAGTTCCGGCTACTAAAGCAGCAAGGTCTAAGGACAATATTCTTTGATTATGCAGAGTTCTAGGCACTACTTTACGAATTATCCTCTGTGCTAGGCCCTCAATTATTGCAGTTTTTCCTACTCCTGGTTCTCCAATTAAAACCGGATTATTCTTTTTTCTACGCGTTAGAATTTGAGCAACTCTTTCAATTTCCTTTTCTCTACCTATAACAGGATCGAGCTTTCCCCTTTTTGCCATATGAGTGATATCTCTAGAAAAATGATCTAAAGTTGGAGTTTTACTTTTTCCAGATACTCCAGAAGAATGTCCTAGATCGGCAATTGTTTTATCTTCAGCATCTGAATCTATCAAGTCACTAATAGTTTCATAATCAAGAGAAAATGATTTTAAAATATCCGATGCAATTCCCTCAGATTCTTTTAAAATGGCCAATAACAAATGTTCATCATCTGCAATATTTTCGCCACGTGTAGATGCTTCGTTGTAAGAATTTCTTAAAATACGTTCAGCTCTACGTGTAAGTGGTAAGTGACCTAGAGTCATGGTGCCACCTGATGATTTTATCATATTCTCTATCATTGATATCATTTCAGAAATTTTAATATCAAAGACATCGAGAACTTTTTTTGATAAACCAGTATCTTCCTTTAGCATCCCCAACAATAGATGTTCAGAACCAACATAGCTATGTCCTAGTCGGATTGCTTCTTCTTTTGAATTTTTTATTATTTGTTGAACTCTTTTTGAAAAATTTTCTTTCATTTATACCTTATTTAGTAAACCTTCTTCGAGTTTATATTGTTTATTACCAATTGATGCAATTTCAGGATTGTGCGTAGTTATAACAATTGATTGATTAAAATCTCTATTTATTTGACCCAATAGGTCAATTAGTTTTGTAGAGTTTTTTTCATCAAGATTTCCCGTTGGCTCATCTGCGAACAAAACACATGGCTTGTTAATAATAGCACGAATGGTAGCGACCCTAGACCTTTCTCCACCTGATAATTCATTTGGAAAATGATGAATTCTATCTGCAACCCCAAGAGTTTGAAATAAATCTATTACTTTAGCTTCAAAATCAAATTCACCTTTTATCCATGTAGGAATCAATACATTCTCTAAGGCCGTAAACTCAGGAAGTAAATGATGGAATTGAAAAATAAAACCAATATCTCTGTTTCTAAGTTTTGCAATATCTTTATTATTCAAAGTGTCTGTATCAATCCCTTTTATTTCGAGGTTACCTGAATCAGGCTTGTCTAAAGTTCCCAAAATATTTAATGCAGTAGATTTTCCGGATCCAGATTGGCCCATAATTGTTATCATTTCACCATCCTCGATTAAAAGTGACAGACCATTTAATACGTTGAGTTTATTTACTCCATTTTTATATGATTTGCAAATCTCATTTGCCTTAAGAACTATTTTACCCATTGCAATGACTCACTAATTTGGGTTGATATTAATTTTCTACCTGATAGAATAGAAGCAACTAAAATGAATAGGAATGAAACTATTAGTATGATAAGTATATCTGAAGCGTAAAGTAACATTGGTAGTGAATCAATAAAATATATACTTGAAGGCAAGGGAATTATCTTAAACTGGTTTTGTAAAATAACAATAATAAGTCCACATAAAAACCCAACTAATAGGCCTGTACCTGCTCTTTTATACCCCAAAAGAATAATCATTTTATAAATAGAGCCAGTAGGCGCACCCATTGCTCTAATTACACCAACCTCTTTCATTTTTTGTATTGATATCAGCGTCAAATTTGCAGCCAGATTAAATGCTGCAACTAAAAATATTAAGCTTAGTACTACAAAGGTTCCGAGTCTTTCCATTTTCATGGCACTAACTAATGATTTATTTTTCTCGTCCCATGTATAAACTGGGTATTCCAAACCTAATTTTTTAATCAACTCTTGCTTAATAATATTTGTACTAACTTTACTGGTCATTAAATCATATCCATCAATTTTGTATTTTCTTTTAAAAATACTTTGACCATCTTTTAGAGAAATGAATACAAGACGCTCATCATAGTCAAGTAATCTTGTTGAAAAAATACCGCTTATTTTCAATTTCTTTTTATGTGGAATTGCCAATCCAACGGTTTGGTCGACAGGACTATATGCAAAGAGGTCTTCACCAATTCCCTTACCTAACCGATTGGCTAGGTCTTGCCCAATAACTATCTGCCCTAATTGTGGTATATCTCCTATAAAATTAAGATTGTAAAACCTGTCCATTTTTGTTTCATCAATTGCTTTAATAGATGCCACTCTGCTTATATCATTTACTTCAATGATACCTTTTCTTTCCATAAAAGGCATAATCTCTGTAACACCATCTACTTTATTTAATATTTTCTCTTCAGGATTACCTAAAATACTTATGTCTCCTTCAATCCCTTTTAATTTTCCATGAACCATAGTTTCAAATCCATTCATCACAGATATAGAGACTATCATTGCGAAACAACCAATACCCATTCCAATCATTGATAGCACTCCAAGGTGTTTACCCTGTTTATTTGAAGAAATGTAAAAACGCTCAGAAATGTATTTTTCCCAATTCATTCATACCTCAAAGCTGCCACAATATTGAATTTTGATAAATTTTTAACTGGTACCCATGAAGCGAGGATTGAAAAAAGGAGAACCAAGCCTAAGATTATCAAAAAAATAAAAATGTTAAACGAGAAAGGAACATTGTCCATAAAATAAATATCAGCTGGTATTTCAAAAAGTCTGTATCTTAATTGTATAAAAATAATAATTGTTGACATCAAACCCCCAAGTAATCCACCTATAAATCCTATAAAAACGCCTTGCAAAACAAAAATTCGTACTAAGTCAACTTTAGTTATGCCTTGAGAAAGCAGAATGCCTATTTGGCTTGATTTTTCTATTATAATCATAGCTATCGATGCAATTAGATTAACCAAGCCAACTAAAGCGATTAGGCCAAACATAAGATAAGCTGGCCAACGTTGTAGATCTATCCATTCAAAAAGTAGAGAATGTCTCTCCTTCCATGTTTCAAGATGGAAAGGATATTTGATTCTTTTTTGATATTGAGATAAAAATTCATTGTTAACTATAAGTCCTGAAACCTCGTTGCTATTTAATGAAAGTAACCATCTAGCATCTTCTAGCCTAGTATATGCAAGAGTTTTGTCAAATTCTTGTAACCCTGAAGAAAATATTTTACTTATTCTGAGAGCCTTAATTCTTGGAGTATTTAAATACAAGTTGCCTTGGGGAAAGGATTGAATAAAAAGTGTGTCACCTTCTTTAACATTAAGAGATAATGCAAGACCATTACCTAAAACAATCTCGTTAGGTTCAATTTGTTTATTTTGATTCATTGAAATTGATCTAGGTAAAAAATTAATACCTTCAATCAAAACTCCTTCAGCAAAAGCACCAGAACGCACCATGCAAACTCCCCTAATAAATTCGTCTGGTAAATTGTTAGAATCTTTGAGTAATGAATTAATTGGTTCATTTGATATATTAATAGGCTTACCTAAAATATGCGATATCCTAGCATGACCCTCAAATGATGATAATTTTTCAGAAATTACGTCTTGGAATCCTTCTATGATACTTGCTGTTAACATTAAAGCAGTAACCCCAATTGAAAGCCCACCTATTGCTAACCAGCTTGCAAAGGAAGAGAAACTTCCTAATTTATGTGAGAATAAAAAACGTATTGCCAGTTTAAGGCTTAAAAACACGTCTATATATTTTCAGAACGCAAGATCGGGAATAATATCACATCCTTTATCCAGCGATTGCCTGTAAGAAGCATTGTAAGGCGGTCAATACCTATACCAACTCCGCCAGTTGGTGGCATGCCACATTCCATGGCTTGAATAAAGTTTTCATCAATTGGCTGTGCTTCATCATCACCTCCCTCTCTGAGCAGAGCTTGAGCCTCCAATCTATTTCTTTGATCGATTGGGTCATTTAGCTCTGAAAAAGAGTTCGCAAACTCTGCACCTCCTATAAATAATTCAAAACGTTCTACTATACTTGGATTCCCATTCCTATGTGCTTTTGCTAAAGGAGATATCTCTTTAGGATAATCTATTACAAAAGTTGGCTGGATAAGTTTTGGTTCAACTAATTCACTCATTAATTCATCAAGTATTTGCCCTAGATTAAAATCATCATCAATGCTTATCTCTTTTTCAGTACATATTTCTCTAAGCTTTTTTTCATCTAAGTCAGCTATATCGTGACCAGTAGCTTCATACAAAAGTTCAAAAAATGGTTTTCTTATAAACTTTTTTGATAGATCAATATCCATTCCTCCCCAATTAATATTCATTGCATCTATCTTTTTAGCAGATTGTCGAATTAAATCTTCAACTAATTCCATACAGTCTTCATAATCAGCATATGCCCAATAAAACTCAAGCATAGTGAACTCAGGATTATGATTTCTATCTATGCCCTCATTACGAAAATCTTTGGCTATTTCATATACACGATCAAATCCACCAATAATTAGCCTTTTTAAATAGAGTTCATCAGCAATTCTTAAATAAAGAGTTTGGTCTAAAGAATTATGATGTGTTATGAATGGTCGTGCATTTGCGCCGCCATATAGGGGCTGTAAAACTGGCGTCTCAACCTCAAGGAAACTTTTATTATCTAAAAATTCTCTTATTGATCTAATAATTGCGGCACGACTAATAAATGTTTCCTTTACTTCCGGATTTAATATTAAATCTAAATGTCGGTTTCTATAACGGAGTTCTTTATCTGAAAACGAGTCAAATATTTTACCATCTTTTTCTTTAACAACAGGTAGTGGACGAATACTTTTTGCTAAAACAGATAAAGCTGAAGTATGAATAGATATTTCACCTGTTTTTGTAGTAAAGACTAATCCCTCAACTCCCACATAATCACCAATATCTAGAAGCTTAAAACAAGAATAAGATTCATCTCCAACATCATCTCTTCGAATAAAAAATTGAATTCGACCCTCAGAGTCCATTACTTGAGAAAAAGATGCTTTACCCATCTTCCTTAAGGCCATAATTCTACCAGCAATTTTAACAGTTTTTCCCTCAATCTCATTGTAGTTCGACTTAATAAATGCACTAGAATGTGATGGGTCAAATTTTACTGGATAGGGGTTAATACCAGCTTCTCGCAATGCATCTAATTTCTCTACCCTAAAATCCATTATCTGCTTTAAACTTTTATTTTGATCTGACATAATTAATCCTTTACAACCACTTATTTTTGATGAATCATATTTAATAGGTAAGCACGAATAAATCGATCTAGGTTACCATCCATAACTGCCTGAGTATTACCATTCTCTTCCTTTGTTCTATGATCTTTTACCATTTGATAGGGATGGAAAACATATGACCTAATTTGGCTACCCCAACCAATATCCATTTTTTTATTCTCGAGATCCTTATTCTTTTCCTTCTCTTTTTCCAATTCTAATTGATATATCCGTGCTTTTAAAATTTTCATTGCCTGATTTTTATTTTTATGCTGAGAACGCTGATTTTGGCACTGCGCAACAATACCAGTCGGGATATGGGTAATTCTTACGGCAGAATCAGTTTTATTGACATGTTGACCTCCAGCACCACTTGCTCTATATGTGTCTATTCTTAGGTCCGTCTGATTAATATTGACCTCTATATTATCTTTTGCTGCAGGGTAGACAAAAACTGATGCAAAACTTGTATGCCTTTTACTATTTGCATCAAAGGGTGAGATCCTTACCATTCTATGAACTCCAGCTTCACCTTTTAAAAGGCCAAAAGCATAATCACCTTTTAATTCAATAGTCACATCTTTTATACCCGCTTCATCACCAGGCTGGAAATCAATAACTTCTAGTTTATATTCCTCTTTTTCAGCCCAGCGCGAGTACATACGGTATAACATTTGCGCCCAATCCTGACTTTCCGTGCCTCCTGCGCCAGGATGTATTGAAACAATTGCATTTTGCAAATCTTCAGGCTTCCCAAGAGTAAGTTTTAATTCTACTTTATCAATAATTTGTTTGTATGCATCTAGCTCCGTTTGAATCTCTTTTAACTCAGTTTCTCCAGAATCTGCAAATTCAAATAAAACTTCCATATCATCATGACGTCGTGCGAGGTCTTTCCACAGTGCAATTTCTTTCTCTATAAGCGAAATATTTTTTAAAATATTAGATGCCTCCTGACTATCATTCCAAAAGTCAGGAAAAGACGATTGTTCCCTTAGTTGTTCTAAATTACTTGAACGCTTTTCTAGGTCAAAGGTGCCTCCTTATTTCTAAATCTTTTTTCTTAGCAAGATTAAACTGTTCTTTTAAATCACTTAATTCCACACAAAAATTTACAGTAGTGAAATTTAAGGAATAAGGATAATTCTTTTGTAATCAATCACCGGAAGATATAAAAAGCCGTTCATTGAGATAGCGTCTAAGTTTCATTTCATCCATTTCTAAATTGGTAAACCGTCCATTCTCAGCCGTAGAGATAGTTCCGCGTTCTTCTGAAATCACGACGACTATAGCATCAGATTCTTCTGTTATGCCTAATGCAGCGCGGTGTCTTGTTCCCATTTCTGGTAATACCATTTGACTCTCAGTTAGGGGTAAGATGCAGCCTGAGGCCTCAAGAAGTGTATTCTGTAAAATGACTGCCCCATCGTGCATTGGAGATTCTGGATTAAATATTGACATAAGCAGGGGAGTAGAAACCTCCGCTTTCAATTGTATACCGGCTTCTTTATAAGAGCGTAGACCTGTTTCTCTTTGAATGACAATGAGACCGCCCCACTTCTTGGCTGAAAGTTGAAGCGATGCTTCAACAATTGCCTCCAACGATCTCGATGTCCCCATTCTAAAAATTCTTTGGAAAAATCGAGTTTGTCCAATATATATTAATAATCGACGTATCTCTGGTTGGAATAAAATGACAAATGCGACTACCCAAACAGTTTGGAATTGATTAACTAGCCACGACATAGCACTTAAACCAATTGAATTAAATATGAACGAGGATATTAATAGAATCACAAGTCCAATCAACATTTGACCTGCTCTAGTATCTTTAAAATATTGATAGACTTTAAAGAAAACCCACGTAACTAGTATGATGTCAATAAAATCAATAAGAGTTACTGTTAAAAATCCTAGTTTAAAGAATGTCATGCTGCTGTTCTAATTTTTTCAACTATAGATACTACCCTTTTCATTTCTTTTACATCATGAACACGCACAATTCGAGCACCATTCAAAATACCTGCTGCTACCGTAGCAGCAGTACCCTCTAACCTATCATCAACTGGTAAATCAAGGGTAGTCCCGATAAATGATTTTCTACTTGGTCCGATCATGACAGGTAATCCTAGTTTACAAAATTCATTTAATTGATTTATAATTTGAAAATTATTATCAACTGTTTTCCCAAAACCAATCCCCGGATCAAGAATAATTTGTTTCTTATCTATTCCGACACTCAAAACAAACTTTATTTTCCTCTTGAAAAACAAAGATATGTCTTCAATGAGGTCCCTGTAAGTTGGATTATTTTGCATATTTGAGGGAATCCCTTGCATGTGCATGATAATTAAAGGGACTCTTAAATCCTTAACGATATCTGCCATTTTAGAATCAAAAGATAGACTACTAATGTCATTAATGATATCAGCACCAGACTGAATTGCCTCCAAGGCAACTCTGGATTTGGTGGTATCAATTGAAATTAGAATATCTGATGAAATAGATCGTATTTTTTGAATTACAGGTATTGTTCTATTTAATTCTTCTTTTTCAGATACTTCATCTGCACCTGGCCTAGATGATTCACCTCCCACATCTATAATATCCACACCATTATTAATTAATTGGGTCGCATGCCGAATAGCTTGCTTTTGACTATAAAACTCACCTCCATCACTAAATGAGTCTGGGGTGACATTTAATATTCCCATAACTAGTGTGTCCCGTTCTGTATTTTGACACCAATTACGAAATGAGCTTAACCGGGGAGACTGACTCAAGTCAGGATTTAGCTCCTACTTGTTTTATCTTATTAGATGTTTTTGACTTTACATCTTTTTGATTTGATTTATTTTTAACATTCACAGAACTACCATTTGCACCATTACTAGTACTTGTTTTACGCTGATAACGACGTCTTGGCCTTCTCTGTTTTTTAGCCCCTGATTTATCATTAAGAGGCCTGGTCAACTTTTCACCTTTAATGATTTTCCCCAAATCATTTGCATCGATTGTTTCATACTTTAGTAGTTCTTTTGCCATACGGTGTAATATTTCAATATCCTTGCGAAGAATTTCATCAGCCAACCTCTGCGAATCTCTGACAATCCTAGATATTTCTTCATCAATCATTCTAGCTGTAACCTCACTGTAATCTCGGCTAGACTGTATCTCACGCCCTAAAAAGACCTCTTCATTTTTCTTTCCAAATGTCATAGGGCCGAGTAAATCACTCATCCCCCATTCTGTTACCATTTTTCTTGCTATTTGGGTTGCCTGTTCAATATCATTCCCAGCTCCTGTCGTCATTTGGTCAAAAATGAGCATTTCGGCACTTCTTCCACCCATTAGAATCGCCAATCTACCTTCAACATAATTTCTTGTATAGCCATGTTTTTCATCCATTGGCAGTTGCATGGTGACACCCAGTGCACGTCCACGAGGAATAATAGTGATTTTATGAACGGGGTCAGCACCTTTAGTTTTTATCGCTACCAAGGCATGCCCTGCCTCATGGTAGGCAGTGACTTCTTTTTCTTCATCTGAAAGAATCATACTTTTTCTCTGGACACCCATCATAACTTTATCTTTTGCTTCTTCAAAATCATCCATATCTATGGATCTTTTTCGTTTCCTAGCTGCAAGTAAAGCGGCTTCATTTACGATATTGGCAATGTCTGCACCGACCATCCCCGGTGTTCCTTTTGCAATTGATTCTAAATCTACTTTTCTGTGATTAATTACAACTTTTTTAGTATGGACCTTAAGGATTCCTAGACGACCTTTTATATCTGGCACATCAACTACAATTTGTCTATCAAATCTGCCTGGTCTCAATAATGCAGGATCAAGAACATCTGGACGATTAGTAGCTGCTATAACTATAACATTTTGAGTATTATCAAATCCATCCATTTCAACTAAAAGGGCATTTAATGTTTGTTCTCTTTCATCATGTCCTCCGCCTATTCCTGCTCCTCTTTGTCGACCAACTGCGTCCATCTCATCAATAAACACTATACATGGTGAGCTCTTTTTCGCTTGTTCAAAAAGATCTCTTACACGAGAAGCTCCAACACCAACGAACATTTCGACAAAATCAGCACCACTCAGACTATAGAATGGAACTGCAGCTTCACCTGCGATAGCTCTTGCAAGCAATGTTTTTCCTGTGCCTGGGGGCCCTACTAACAGAGCTCCTTTAGGTACAGTGGCACCTAACTTTTGAAAACGTTTTGGATTTTTTAAGAAGTCAATCACCTCTTTTAGTTCTTCTTTTGCTTCTTCACAACCAGCTACATCTTTAAAAGTAACGCGCGGCTGATCTGATGTCCATAGGGCAGCTCTACTTTTTCCAAACTTAAAAATTCCACCAACGCCACCAGCTCCTCCCTGCATTCTTCTAATCATAAAGAACCAAAACCCAAGTAGTAATATCCAAGGGAGCATATTTAGAAGATACCCTGTCCAGTCAATTGTTCTTTCTTTAAAGGTATATTCTAAACCGGCAGCATCCCACTCATTTGTATTTTCTCTATCAATGAAGGGTAATGTTAGCTTAAAATGTGTGATATCATTCAATTGCGTTCCAATAGGTAACTGAATTGACTGCGGAGTCTTAAATTCTCCATGAAACACATCACCCATAATTACAGCTTTCTGGATATCCCCATTATCTAGATATTTTCTGTACTGAGTGTATTCTATCTCTATCTCTTTTTTCCCAGCGTCTGTGAGGAGCCCTGAAATATAAATTGCACTGAAAATAATGATTAACCAGATAAAACTAGTTTTCCCTGCTCTTTGCCAATCAAAATTATCATTTTGTTTATTTTGAGTTGGCTTACCTGTCTCTTTTTTTTGTTTTTTATTATTTGACATATCTCTCTTTAACTAATCAATTTTATTTTATACAATACAGACCGTCCAAGTGTCTTAATTTTTGCTCATAATCTAGCCCATATCCTACAACATATTCTTGGGGAATTTCAAACCCTATATAATCTATATCAAAATCAATTTCTGCCACGCTTGGCTTGAATAATAGTGTTGCAATTGCAATAGATTTTGGTGACGAGCCAAACAACCTGTTACGTAGAAATTTGATTGTGAGGCCTGTATCTATTATATCCTCGACAAGAATTATATCTCTATCCTTTACATCAGCTGAGATATCTTTTAATAATTGGATTGTACCAGAAGATTTTTGACCTGAGTAACTACGAACTTTAATAAAATCCATTTCACATTCAATTGATATAGATCTTAAGAGGTCTGCCATAAAAATAAAACTACCATTTAAAACACCAATAAAAATGGGATCCTTTTTATCGTATTTTTTTGATATTAATGCACCCAACGTTTTTATTCTTTTCCTTATCTCTGATGCAGAGTAAAGCAACTCCAAATTATCAGTAATATTTCTCATTAGTAAATGGAATCTCTTTTGAGGAAGGCAGTATGCATAGTATCTTTTGTTAGCTTAACTGAATTAGAGATTCTTTTTCCACAAACCCAAACAATCTTCCCATCTGCAGTCAATACACTTTGTGATTCTTTTGATATTAGGTCTACCTTTTCATTAATAAGAAAATCACTGATTTTTTGATGCCCTTTCATGCCCAATGGTTGAAATGAATCTCCTTTTTTCCATGTGCGAAGTTTGAGTTTCTTATTCTTTAACTTTGACCAATCGACAGACTCAGCATCTTTTAATTGCTTTTCATCAGCATCATTAACTACTAATTCATACTTATAATCCCCATAAAATACAGGATCATTTGGATAAAGATTAACTGATTCAATTACATTTTTTTTAGGCTTTCTGTTTAAAATGAGGTTTCCTCTATCATGGAGGATCCTCCATCCATTATGTAAAGTATGTAACCCACCAGTAGTTTTATTTCTAATAAATTGATTTAACATTTGTATCTGATGTTTTGACCAGAGTTCATTTTGATAATCGGTCAATAATTGTACTAATCTGACTATTACCATTTTTGGTGACTTAGAAATAATTCTCGAGTGAATAATTATATTGTTTTTTTCCTCAACTACCCTAGGCTTAAGATGGGTATTAATCATGAAATCAAGGGCAATTTTCCATTCATTAAAATGTTCAATAGACCCTCTTATACCTGGGATAATTCTTGGTGCTTTATCTTCCCATTGTTTTATTATTTTGTGACGTAAGAAGTTTCTTGGAATAGTTGTATCCGTATTTGATGGGTCCTCACGATATTCATATCCAATCCTCTTTGAAAATTTGATTATCTCATTTTTTGAAAAATCTAACATAGGACGTAATATTTTATTGCGCTCCTTTGCAATCCCTCTTAGTCCAGCTACGCCAGTTTGACGCTCTAAGTTCATTAATAATGTTTCAACTTGGTCATTCGCATGATGAGCTGTCATTATCCATTTACTTTTGGTCTTGTTCAAAATACTATTGAAAAATGAATAACGTTCTAATCTTCCCCACTCTTCAATACTAAGTTTTTTATCACGTTTCTTTGAATCTAATGTTTTTGAAAAGAATGGAAAATTTAAATTAACACTTAATTTTCTAACAAAATTTTGATCTATTATGCTATCTGTTCTTAGCTGATGGTCCACATGAGCAACAACAATATTATAATCATCAATGACGCTCAAAAGTATCAGCAAGGTAACTGAATCAAGACCACCTGATACTGCTACTACCAGTTTATCTCCTCTAGATAAAGAGTTAAACTGAATTAATTTATCTTGAAAATCATTAAAAAAGGGGTCACTTTGAATCGAGAGTTTTTTCAATTTTTGTGGTTATTCAGGTTCTGAGCGATTTAGGTGAATATATTTCTTAAACAAAAATAGGAATTCTAAGAAAAAGTCTTCAAACAGTATGAGTTTCAAATAGATACTTAAGATTACTGTCTGCTATTTTTGATTAGATAATATTAAAAAATAAATGTGATAAACATTGGATTTTATCTTCATAAGAGTGAGGATAAAGCATCCACTCTGCTGCAGCGATAGAACTAAAAATTGAGTTTCCATCCTGTGGAGTAAAACAAAATCCAGATATCTCATGCTCATTGCGTATATGCAATGATTGTTCTACAACTACCGTCTGATTCATTATTCTTCCGTAATGGCCATGGTCTCGCCCGAAAGAAAATACAGTACTGGTTAAATCTTTAGTTGTTAGAGCTACATGCTTATTATTATGCAATTTTTCCTTAACATCATTTAGAGATATAGGCTCTTTTACTTTAAGGTTGAACCATAATACGTGCATATATTGACTATTAATTTTCATGGCAGAAGAAAACAGGTTAAGATCCATCCCCAATGTTGAAAAAAGGCCAGCCGCATCTGCTGCATGGTGAGACCCATAGTTTTCATAATTATGTGTACCAACTTTTGGCGATGGAATGAAGTCATCTTTCTGACTGAGATCATTAGCTCTACGGACACACACATATTTCCCCTCCAATAAATTATCAGGATTAATATCTAGGGCTAATGTCTTTGTTATGCATGCCATATTATGGGTATTACAAGAAACGACCTGAATAAACTGATCATTTGTATCTAATGCAATGTCATTAATACCATGAGCATATTTTTTACCAAACCCATCTTCACTCCCTTGAGCTAAAAACCCTCTAACATTATCGGTAAATTTTTCATAATAATTTAATTTGTTTGATTGACCTATTCCTCTAGGGGTGCAATCAATAACAACTGAGGCATGTTTAATTGATTCCTCTGCTTCAAAATCAGGATCCATTCCAAGTTTCTTAAATTCGTGTTCTTTGCCTTTATCTACTGAAAGTCGAGCTCCTCGCTTTAAAAGATCGTAGACCTTGGACCTATCATTTTTTAATGCTGAATTTTTGTGGAAAGTAATTTCATCAATTCCCAACTGATCTTTATAATCACATAAAAGGCCTATAAGGGGTTCACCAATTGTACCAGTCCCAATTACATGCACTATTTTTCGTTCCACTATTTTATCTCCTAAAAAATGTAGAGGCTTTTAATCAATTTCATTCAAAATATGAATTAAAAATTAACATAATATCAAATCTTATAAGAATTATTATCAGAGGAATTAGAAAACTGCTGATTCCTGCCATTCTCCGAATTCACCCTTTAGAGCAAGAACGATTTCACCGAGGGTAACATATTTTTTAGCTGCATCAATAATAGGATACATCAAATTAGTCTCCTCTTTGCAGGCTTTCCTTATTTTTGAAATTGCATCTTCAACATTTTTATTATTTCTATCCTTTTTTAACTCTGATAGCTTTTTAAGTTGATCTTGTCCAGCTTCCGAACCAATCTCTAAAATCGGAATATCTATTTCCTCATTGTCTTTAACAAACTTATTTACTCCAACTACAATTCTTTTTCCTTCATCTACTTTATTCTGGTAATCAGAGGCCGATTTAGCGATTTCTCTCTGGAAAAACCCTTGTTCAATAGCGGTAACGACACCACCAAGCGCCTCTATTTCTGAAAAATATTCTTCTGCTTTCTGCTCGATATCATCTGTCAATTTTTCGATATACCACGAACCGCCTAGCGGATCCACCACATTTGAAACACCAGTTTCATAAGCAATCAATTGTTGTGTACGTAATGCTATTTCAGCAGCTTTTTCTGTTGGTAATGCTAATGTTTCATCCATTGAGTTTGTATGTAAACTTTGGGTGCCTCCGAGAACACCTGCTAGCGCTTGGAACCCTGTCCTTGCAATATTATTTTCTGGTTGTTGAGCTGTCAAACTACATCCTGCAGTTTGCGTATGAAAACGTAATTTCCAAGACTTTTGATCTTTAGCACCATATTTAAATCTTAGATGCTTTGCCCATATTCGACGAGCAGCTCTAAATTTTGCTATCTCTTCAAAAAAGTCTAAATGTGAATTAAAAAAGAATGAAAGTCTTGGAGCAAAATCATCAATATTTAATCCAGCTTTTATACCATGTTCTATATAGCAAAAACCGTCTGCTAATGTAAAGGCTAATTCTTGAGCAGCTGTTGACCCCGCTTCACGAATATGATAACCACTTATAGAGATTGTATTATAATTTGGCATGGACCTTGTACAATATTTTAACATATCTGTAATTATTCGCATTGATGACTTTGGTGGAAATATCCACTCCTTTTGAGCTGTGAATTCTTTTAGGATATCGTTTTGTAAAGTTCCTTTTAGTTGTTCTAAGCGCACCCCTTGTTTTTCTGCAGCGGCAATATAAAAGGCCAGTAAAATAATTGCAGGACCATTTATAGTTTGGGATACAGAAATCTCTCCAAGGTTTATTCCTTGGAACAACTTTTCCATTTCAGATAATGAAAAAACACTAACTCCACATTTCCCAACCTCACCTTTGGAAAAACTATGGTCTGGGTCGTAGCCCATTAGTGTTGGCATATCGTAAGCTACAGAAAGACCGGTTTGCCCTTTTTTTAATAGATTTTTAAATCTCTCATTTGTCTCTTCAGGTGTCCCAAATCCAGCAAATTGGCGCATTGTCCAAAGTCTACCACGATATAAATTAGAATGAATACCTCTGGTAAAAGGGAATTGACCTGGGAATCCTATATTATCTATATAATTATTATCCGGATTCTCTGGGAAATAGCATGGTTTTTGTTTTACACCAGATAGAGTATCAAAATCAGCCTCTCTAGAATTATTGGATTTTATTTCCTTATCCCATAATTCCAGTGATTCATTAAATAAGTCTAATTGATCGTCCATTATTTAACTTTTTATGATTTAATTAAGGCAATCATTAAAATATTTTCATTAATTGGAATATTTTATTAGAAATTATGGACTTCCTTTTTATCATCAACCATATCTTGTATGGCTTTTAATAGTCCATCACTATCAAGGCCCAGTATGCTCAGTATTTGATCTCTCGATCCATGTTCAACAAATGTATCAGGTAACCCAAGACGTTTTAATCTACCAGAAAAACCAGCCTCTAATAACCAACCAGATACACCATCTCCAAAACCGCCATTTATGATTCCTTCTTCTATAGTAACAATCTTAGAGAATCTTGATCTAATATTTTCAAGACAGGCAATATCCATGGGTTTAATAAATCTACAATTCACGACTTCAACACTAACGCCAACATCATTCATCTTCTTTGCTACGTCAAGTGCTTTGTAGACCATAGGTCCAACCGCTAAAATTACAATATCTGAACCTTGTTTGCATGTTTCCCATGAACCTATGGGTAAAAGCTCCATCTGCCCGGGTTCATCAAATAGTACAGCGCTTGCTTTGGGATATCGTATTGAAAACGGCTTATCATTAATGTTCAATGCAGTATAAAGTAAATGCCGGAACTCATTACCATTTTTAGGCGCAGTTACAATCATATCTTGCACACAACGTAAATAGGCTATATCTAAGGAGCCATGATGGGTGGGGCCATCCTCTCCTGCTATACCAGAACGGTCCATGCAAAAGATAACTGGAAGGTGCTGAATAGCACAATCATGGATAATATGATCGTATGCTCTTTGAAGGAATGTGGAATATATTGCTGCAATAGGACGAACTCCTTGAGCAGCTAGACCAGAGGCAAAAGTAACTCCATGACCCTCAGCAATTCCAACATCATAATACCTATCTGGGAATTCCTTAGAATATGTCACAAGACCCGTTCCTTCACGCATTGCAGCTGTGATACATACTGTATCATTTCTATTTCTTGCTATTTCACAAGATAATTTTCCAAAAACATCTTGAAAGCTAGGTACTGGTTTTTCTTTTATTACTTTACTTTCAATCTTTTCAGGAACAGCTGCCTTACCATTAGGTTTTACCGCATGGAATTTTATAGCATCTTCATGGTATTCACGATTTTTCATATTTAAAGAGACCATGCCTTTACCTTTTTTGGTCAAAATATGTAATAGCACAGGCTTTTGTATGTCTTTAATATTTTCCAATGTGCTAATAACCATATTCAAATCATGTCCGTCTATTGGGCCGAAATAACGAAAACCCAATTCGTCAAATAAAATCCCTGGAACAATCAAACCTTTCAGACTCTCTTCAACTTTTTTAATAAGTGTTCTGGTTTGACTTTTTGCTATTGGTAATCTTCCAGTTAAATCCCAAAATTCATTCCGAACCCTATTGTAAAGTGGATTAGATATCAACCTAGTGAAGTAAGATGAAAGGGCGCCAACATTTGGGCTGATAGACATTTCATTATCATTTAGTATGACAAGAAACTGTTTTCCTAAATGCCCCGCATTATTTATTCCTTCAAAAGCTAACCCACCGGTCATAGATCCATCCCCAATAATAGATGCAACCCTATAATCTTCATTCAGTTGTCGTCTTGCTTCCGCAATGCCAAGTCCCGCAGAAATAGAGGTGGAAGCATGACCTGCGCCAATAACATCATAATCACTTTCTGAACGCTTTAAAAATCCACTTAGACCTTTGAATTGCCGTATTGTAGGAAATTCTTTAAATCTACCTGTAAGTAATTTATGTGCGTAGCCTTGATGCCCTACGTCCCATACCAATTTATCTTTAGGAGTATTAAATACATAATGCAGAGCCACTGTTAATTCTATTACTCCTAAGGTTGGAGCTAAGTGTCCACCAATCTCTGTAATTGTTTCTATCGTATGAGACCTTAATTCACCACAAAGCTCTTGTAGTTCTTTACTAGAAAAATTACGGATGTCTTTCGGGCTATTAATATTTGGTAAATATTTAAGCGACATGAGAGTCTTTTATTTTTTTAAAATAGTATTGACTTTCTTTATCAAATAGAAATTGATGGAAAATTTCTAGCCCATCCAATTCTGGATGAAAAGATAAACCTAGATGGTGGCCTTCTAAAATAGCTATGGGTGAATTATTATATTTGCCTATCACTTTTATGTTATTGCCTATATTTATTATTTTGGGAGCCCTTATCAGAGTTGTAGGCAATCTAATTGTATCCCTATCACAAAAATTATATTGTACTATATCTTGAGATGATTGAATTTGCCTACCATATGCATTTCTTTCTACGACAATATCCAATAGGCCAAGTGGATTAATTCTACTATCATTCACAGTTTTTGCCATCATTATCAAACCAGCGCAAGTTCCCATAACAGGGTTCTCCCTACCAAAGTTAACAAGCGGTTCATACATTTTAAACGTATTAATCAATAAGGATATTGTTGTTGACTCACCGCCAGGGATTATTAGCCCATCAATATTATCAAGGTGATCAGGAACTTTTACTGCAGTGGATTCAAGTCCAATCTTATTAAGAACTTGATGATGAAGGTCAAAATCGCCCTGTAGTTCAAGGACACCGACTTTAATTACCAGCCTCTCTCTTGCAGTCTTTCTTCTTTGGGAATATCTGACATTTCTAACCCCTTCATTGCTTTTTTTAGGCCGGAACTAGCCTTTGCAACACTTTTAGGATTTTTATAATGCGTTGTAGCCTCCACTACCGCTTTTGCACGAGCAGCAGGATCATCACTTTTGAAGATACCCGATCCTACAAAAACTGATTCTGCTCCCAGTTGCATCATTAGTGATGCGTCAGCAGGTGTCGCTATACCACCAGCTGCAAAGTTTGGAACTGGCAGCTTCCCTAATTTTGCAACCTGCTGCACTAAAGAAAGAGGGGCTCCAATGTTTTTTGCTTCTGCAACAAGCTCTTCTTCATCAAGCCGCATGACTCGTTTGATCTCAGTCATAACAGTTCTCATATGCCTAACGGCTTCTACAATATTTCCACTTCCCGCTTCACCTTTAGTTCTAATCATCGCGGCACCTTCAGCTATGCGACGAAGTGCTTCGCCAAGGTTTCTACAACCACAAACGAAGGGTACTTTATAATCATATTTCCAAATATGATTATGCTCATCTGCAGGCGTCAGAACCTCACTCTCATCAATAAAGTCTATTTCAAGTGTCTCTAAAACTTGAGCTTCAGCAAAATGGCCTATTCTACACTTAGCCATTACAGGTATTGAGACTGTTTCTTGTATCCCCATGATCATTTCAGGATCACTCATACGAGATATTCCACCATCTTTCCTGATATCTGCAGGTATTCTTTCTAGTGCCATAACAGCGCAAGCACCTGCATCTTCAGCTATTTTTGCTTGCTCAGGTCCTGTAACATCCATTATCACTCCACCCTTGAGCATTTCTGCTAAACCTACTTTAACTTCAAATGTTCCTTTACTCATAGACTAATTCCTTTGTTTTTACATCAGTAATCATTTTGATTTTACTAACTACTTCATTAATTGTTTCATCTGGAGTAGATGCACCAGCTGATATTCCAACAGACTCACAATTTTTAAACCAAGAGACATCTAATTCATCAGATGATGTGACTTGATAAGATCTTTGGTTACGTTCCAGAGATAACTGAGTTAATCGTTTAGAGTTTGCACTGGTATAAGATCCAATAATAATCATCACACTACATCTTTCAGCTAATTCTTTTATCTGGTCATGATTTCTTCTTGTTGGAAAGCAGATTGTATTGATAAATCTAAGATCAAAAACCTTTTCCATAAGCACGTTGATGATTTCTTGAACATTTTCAATCATTTGGGTAGACTGACTCACCACACCTGCTCTTTTCATTTTACGAAGATTCTTAGCTTCTTCAACATTTGCAATTACGATGGGCTTTTGTACCTGCGCAGCTATAGCAGAAACCTCATCATGACCATGGTCTCCTATAACAATGGTCTTTCTACCTTCTAGATCTAGTTTTTTTATCTCATCGTGAATCTCTGTCACTAACGGGCATGTTCCATCTATTAACTTCAGGTTTTTCTTCGATGCCTCGTTCCAGAGCTCAGGGGATGTTCCATGGGCACGAAATAATAGAGGTTTATTTTCAGGAACCTCATCTATAGAATCAACTACTTTGGCGCCTACTTTTGCAAGGTCTTCAATGACTCTTTCATTATGAACGATTGTACCTAGCATATAGACTTCTCCATGTGTTTTAGCTGAATCATAAGCCAGATTGACCGCATCGCGAACCCCGAAACAATATCCGGCATCTCTAGCAACATATATCTTCATTTAGCATCACCATTTATCTGATTTTTGAGAGATCTTTTGGTAATATTAACTGTTTTTTCTATGACATCCCCAAGCTTTCCGCTTATTAGGGCTCCCGCAGCAAAAGCATGACCACCACCACCTAGTGACTTAGCGATATTATTAACACTATACTTACCCTTGGAACGAAAATTGATTCTGCAACTAGATGTATCCTGTTCAAATATCATCAGAGCGACCTCAACACCACTAATACTTCTTACCAAATCGGAAAAACCTTCTATGTCTGATTTTTGTCCATTTGCATTCTCCATCATTTCCCTTGTTATCATAAACCATGCCAAAGACCCATTTAGCTCATATTTAAGATTTGATAAAAAATCACCCATTAATTTTATACGAGACTTGGTACTATTCTCATATATGCGTTGATAAATCATATGAGTTTCTATGCCAGCATTTAAGGACTGAGTTGCAATCTCATGACATTTAGTATCGGTGTTGCTATAACGAAAACAACCTGTATCTGTCATGACAGCTGTGTATATACCTTCAAGACTTTTTTTGACTATGGGTTCATCTCGGACCACTTTTAAATAATCATATACCATGCAACCTGTTGCAGCAGCAGACAGGTCTACTAGATTATAATTAAACAAATCATTATTGGTATGTGGGTGATGGTCAATATTCATGGTATTGAGCCCATGTTTCTCAATAGCATCAACTAAAGTTCTTATTCTGACATAATCACCTACATCAAATATGATCACTAAGTCTACTTTACTTAACCAAGAGTCGTGGGCTGACTTATCATAACAATCAAATATGTTATCAACATTTAAATAATCATACTGGATAGGCAATGGTGAATAATTAACAATACGTACATCCTTCCCATTTTCAATCAAATGATAGTAAAGGGCACTCTCAGATCCAAGGCCATCTCCATCGGGGTTTTCATGGGTTGTCAACATTATTGTATTAGCTTGGTCAATAATACCATGAACTGCATTCCAATCAATGGGTATGTTGTTATAATGCATTCTATTTATTGTACTCCCATGAAATTTCAGACACGCCTTTTTCTAAAGCTACTACTCTTGAAAGGTTAAACAAAAGGTCTGATAACCTATTCAAATATTTTTTATGAAGATCAGAAACATATTCTTGTTCACTCAGGCATATAATATTTCTCTCAGTCTCTCTGCATTCTGCTCTTGATATATGTAATCTAGATGCAAGTTCAGTTCCTCCTGGAAGAATAAATTCATCGAGCGGCGGTAATTGTTTATTATGCATATCAATTTGTTCATCCAGCCATTCCAATCTTGAATTATTCAATAAATTCATTTCAACATCAGGTATGGCAAGTTCTGCTCCAATATTGAAAAGGTCTTGCTGTACTTCTTGGAGCGATTTATCAATATTTTTTTTAGCATTTACCCTTGTCCAACCGATAAATGAGTTAAGGGTGTCTAATGAGCCTATTGCATGTATTCTTGGGCTATTTTTTGAAACACGCTCTCCATTCGCTAAACCAGTTTGACCCATATCGCCTGTTTTTGTTGTTACTTTGGTGATCCTCATAAAAAGAAAATATAAGTTACAATAATAAATAAGGGAATGAGAATTGGAACGGACCACTTGAATAAGAAGCCAAAAAAACTTGGCATTTCTATCCCTGATGATTCAGATATGGACTTAACCATAAAGTTTGGCGCATTACCGATATACGTATTTGCGCCCATAAAAACTGCTCCAACAGAGATAGCTAGTAATGTATTGTACATATCACCCATTAGCAACTCTGGACCTCCATCTAAACCACCTCCTGCAGTATTAAAAAACACGAGGTAGGTAGGAGCATTATCCAGAAAACTCGATAGAATACCCGTAAGCCAAAAATACATGTAATTGATTGGTTCACCAGTATCAGACGAGACTGATGAGACCACATACGCTAAAGCTCCTTTTGTACCTGCTTTAAGAATTGCAATTGCTGGAATGATCGTGACAAAAATACCCGCAAAAAGCTTTCCAACTTCAATGATTGGGAACCATGTATATTCATTTGCTTTTCTAATTGATTGTGGTGTTAACGTCCAACTTGCATAGGTAAATGATAATAGCAAAATATCACGAATAATGTTCTGTAATTCTAAGTGAACATGGTATACTTCAAAATGGATATGAGGTTTCCAAAAACCTGATAAAAGCACCCCACCTATTACACCAGCCAAGAGTAATAAATTAAAAGATCCTTCTAGGCTTAATTTTTCGGGATTATTATCTGGTTCTGGTTTTACTTCTTTTCTATAGTAATATGAATCAATAATAAAAAATATTGATAAGAGACATACGACCATAAAAACCATAGGAATAAACATAGCTTTTGTTGTCCAGAAAAAGTCAACACCTTTAAGAAAACCAAGAAAAAGTGGCGGGTCTCCAAGAGGGGTTAAGGATCCACCAATGTTCGCTACAAGAAATATGAAAAATACCATTATATGGACCTTATTTTTTCTAAATTGATTTGCCCTTATTAAGGGACGAATCAGTAACATAGCTGCACCTGTAGTACCCATCCAACTAGCTAAGGCTGTGCCAATGAATATGATTGCAGTGTTCAGAATGGGTGTCCCCACTAAAGCGCCTTTCAATCGAACTCCACCGGATATAGTGAATAAAGATAATAGAAGCACAATAAATGGAACATATTCTAAAAGTCCAACATGAAGGAGCTCATATATTGTAACTCCTATACCTTGGCTTAGAGTGAAAGGAATAATTAGGGAGACAGCCCAGAAAAGGGAGACCTTACCAAAATTTTCATGCCAATAGTGAGGCGCAACTAGAGGGAATATTGCAATAGATAATAAAATTCCTACAAAGGGTACGACCCAAATAACCCCTAAACTTTCACCACTTAAATGTGGTGCTGAACCATGGCCGGCATCACCCGCAAACCCAAAAGCGGGTAACAAAAATAGTATTAGTCGAAAAGCGTTAAAGTAATTCATATTTAAACTTAAGCTAGCATCAAAATTACGTTGGTTATCCTAAAAAATGGAAACATACTAGAAATATAATCAAATGAAATTTGTTACTAATAATAACTAATTTTTGGCTATGGAAATCATACTAGGAATAGTTGTTTTATGTATTGCCATAGCAGCGATGTCAATCGGAGTTATTTTTAACAGGAGACCGCTCTCTGGCTCATGTGGAGGTTTTGATCCAAATGGTGTCTGTAAAATTTGCGGAGGGGATGAAGATAAGTGTGATAATTCTAATTTAGATTCAGCTGCTATTTAAGATCATAGATAGGCTCCCTCATAATCGCTCCTGCCGAAAGTCCCATAGAACGTGTCCCATCTTTATTTAGAATAATCCAAATGGCCTCGACCCCATCCTCTTTGTTTATAATTTCAAGACCTTCTTTATAATCCATAGTCATAAGAGCTGTTGCCCATCCATCAGCAATCATACTTGAACTAGTAATAACTGTCACAGATAATATATTTGTCTGAATTGGATACCCTGTTCTAGGATTGATGGTATGACCTAAAATGTCACCATTTATATTAACTATATTTCGGTAGTTTCCTGATGTAGCCACACTATTATTATCTAGGTCAATAATTGCAGCAATTTTCTTATCTGACTTTTCTCCTCCATAAGGATTCTCAATACCTATTGACCAATAATCGTTTTGATAGTTTCTGCCTGAAGACCTTACCTCCCCACCTATCTCAACAAAAATATTATTATAGCCTTTATCCTGAACGTATTTGAATACTTGATCCACTGCATATCCTTTAGCAATTGCATTGAGGTCTATCTTAACCAATGGATGGTTTTTTTTAATTGTGTTATTTATGGTCTTAATTTTGCCATATCCTGTACTACTCAAAACTCTATCAACTTCACTGATACTAGGCATACCTTTCTTGGGATTAGGTCCAAAACCCCATAAGCTCATAAGATCATAAACTGTGAAATCAAATAAACCCTGAGTTTTTTTTGAAATTAAAATTGCAGTATCAATAACAGTTATTAAAGGATATGAAACCGGATAAGGTTTTATTGATTGCCATTGATTAAACATTGAAATTTCACTCTTGGGGTCCCAAGTTGACATTTGCTTATTGATCTGATGAAGAACTGAGTCAATTCCATTTTCTAGTGGTTGAATAGTAGTCTCATTCATATTTTGGGCTATTTTTATTGAATAGGTCGTACCCATTGACTCACCAGTAATCTGGGAAATATGCTTTTGTTGACCACAACCATTAATTAACAACAAAAAGCCCAACGAAAGTTGGGCTTTAAAAAAGTAATTGTACGTTTTGAGTTTATCCAAAACTATCATAAGCGATCATTTCCTTATCGACGCCTAAACTATCAAGCATACCATCACATGCGTTGATCATCGGTGGTGGACCACACATATAAAATTCTAATTCTGTAGGATCTTCATGGTCTTTTAAGTATTCATCATGTAGAACCTGGTGAATAAAACCTGTATGCCCAGACCAATTATCTTCTTCCATTGGCTCTGATAGGGCAACCTTATATGTGAAATTTGGAAACTGTTTTTCAATTTGTTTAAAATGTTCATCATAAAACATTTCACGAACAGATCTAGCGCCATACCAGAATGAAACCTTCCTACCAGTCTTAAGGGTATGAAAAAGATGAAAAAGATGTGATCTCATTGGTGCCATCCCAGCACCCCCACCTATATAAACCATCTCTCTATCTGAATCTTTTATAAAAAACTCACCATATGGACCTGAAATTGTAACCTTATCTCCAGGCTTTAAGTTAAAGATATAAGATGAAGCTAAACCAGGTGGCACTTGATCCCATAATGGAGGGGGTGGTGTTGCAATTCTAACATTTAGCATTACTCTATTTCCCTCGGCTGGATGATTTGCCATGGAATAGGCCCTAAAAACAGATTCATCATTATTCGCTACCAGGTCCCAAATTTTATATTTATCCCAATCCGGGTGATATTCTTCTTCAATGGAAAAATCATTAAATCCCAGATTATGGTATTCTGGTATGTCTATCTGAATATATCCACCAGCCTGAAAATCTAAATTCTCACCTTCTGGTAAATTCAAGACCAATTCTTTTATAAATGTTGCAACGTTTTGGTTTGATTCAACGGTGCACTCCCATTTCTGAATACTAAAAATCTCGTCTGGAACATGAATCTTCATGTCTTCTTTGATCTTCACCTGACAGGCCAGACGCCAATTATCTTTAGCTTGTTTACGATTGATATGACCTGTCTCGGTTGGTAGTATTTCCCCACCACCTTCAAATACTTGGCACTCACACATCGCACAAGTTCCTCCGCCTCCACATGCTGAAGGTAAGAAAACTGATTGTCCAGCCAATGCACTGAGCAGCGTAGAACCTGGACGTGTCGTTATACTTTTTTCTGGATTACCATTTATCTCAACAGTTACATCACCCTGAGGCAATAATTGGCTCTCAGCGAAGTTGAGTATTAAGACCAAAATAAGGACCACAACTGTAAAAACAGATACACTTAAGAAAATCTGCTCCATTATAAATCGATTCCTGAAAAGGCCATAAATGCCATGGAAACTAAACCGGTCAATAACATTGTTATCCCTACACCTCTTAGTTCGGCGGGGACATTCGAATATCTTATTCTGTGCCTTATTGCTGCCATCGAGGCGATTGCGAGAAAAAACCCAATTCCAGAACCAAAACCATAAACTGTAGACTCAATTAGATTGTATTCTCTCTCAACAAGAAACATTGAGCCACCTAGGATAGCACAATTTACTGCGATGAGTGGCAGAAATATCCCAAGACTAATATATAGCGTAGGGGAAAATCGATCTAAGGTCATTTCAACAAGTTGTACCATAGCTGCTATTACCGCAATAAAAATGATGCTGTTAAGAAAACTGAGATCAATCGTATTATTTCCATCAATTCCATAATCAGAATTTAACCATACCAATGCACCTTCTTTCAAAAGGAAATTATGAATTATCCAATTTGTTGGTGCAGTTATACTAAGAACGAAAATTACAGCAAACCCAAGACCTATAGATGTATCTACTTTTTTTGAAATTGCCAAAAAGGAGCACATGCCTAAAAAGTAAGCCAAGAGTATGTTCTCAATAAAAATGGCTTTGGTCAGTATGCTAATATAGTGTTCCAAAAAATCAATCCTCTTTAATTCCACTTGCAATACGATGTAGCCAAACAATTAAACCTAAAATTATAAAAGCGCCAGGAGATAAAACCATCAAACCCATGTTTTGGTATCCCATTTCATACAATGAATTGGGAATAACCTGATAACCATATATAGATCCATTACCTAGTAATTCTCTGAAGAAGGCTACTGAAATGAGTATGCCTCCATATCCTAAACCATTTCCTAAACCATCCAAAAAAGACTTTCCAGGTGAATTCTGCATTGCAAAGGCTTCTGCTCTTCCCATAACTATACAATTTGTAATAATTAGAGCTACGAACACTGAAAGTTGTTTACTTATATCATACATAAAAGCCTGTAAGACTTGATCGGTTAATATTACTAGGCTCGCAATCACTGATAATTGGACTATTATCCTCACCTTACCAGGAATCATTGTTCTCAGAATGGAAATAACTGTATTCGATATTGAGAGCACTGAGACAACTGCTAATGTCATCACCACAGCAGTATTCAATTGTACTGTCACTGCAAGTGCTGAGCATATGCCAAGTACTTGTAAACTTATGGGATTATTGGCCATAAGCGGATCTGTAAGAGCTTCTTTTGATTTTTTATCAAGCAGTGCCATTAACCGTTAGCATTCCTTATTTTCTTAAAAAATGGTTCATATTTTCTTAGGTCATCAACCAAAAATGTTTCAAGGCCTTTGCTGGTAATAGTTGCACCAGAAATGCCATCGACCTCATAATCGCTGTTCACATCTGCTTTACCTTTGACTACCTTTATACCTACCAAATTACCCTTGTCATCTATAAATCTCTTTCCAACAAAATTATTTTGAAACCACGACTTATCCACTTCACCTCCAAGACCAGGAGTTTCTTTATGAGCATAGAAAGTAATACCTTTTGCAGTCATGCCATCTGGCTCAATTGCAAAATAGCCATAAAGGGTGCTCCATAACCCCTTCCCCGATATGGGTATGGCATAACCATTAATCCCATTTTCAGTTTTATTAATATAGATGGGCATATTATCATAATCATCTTCTGGGTCTATTGATTTTATATTTATCTCTGTCTGATTACCATTTTTATCTAATACATATGATTCTATATTACTATTGAAAAGCTCTAAAATTTCATTTGATGTCCATTTTTCATCATCAGATTCTTTAAATCCAAGAGATGACAGTATATTTTTTTTACTATCAATTTCTACATTTAATTTTTGAATTTGATTTAGACTTCCAGCTGCAACAGATAATAATGATGCAAGGATAATCGTGAGCACCGAGGTAAAAATCAGAGTATACTGATTACTGTGCATAGCGGACCATTCTCCTTTTGATATTACTTTGAACAACATAATAATCAATGAGTGGTGCAAACGCATTCATCAAAAGAATAGCCAACATTATTCCTTCGGGATATGCCGGATTAATGCTTCGAATGATGACTGTTAATGCTCCAACCAAAAACCCAAAGATCCATCTTCCAGTATTTGTATGCGATCCAGTGACTGGTTCAGTTGCCATAAAAACAGTTCCAAACAAAAAACTACCCATAACTAGATGATAGTGAGGTGGAATTGTAAGCATTGCATTTGTAGAATATGGGGCAAGAATATTTGTGATAAATGCCATCGATAAAAGACCTAGAACTGAACCTACCATTACTCTCCAACTTGTTATTCCAATAGTCACTAGAAAAATAGCACCAATCAATACCAGCCATTTATTTGTCTCTCCAATAGACCCTGGTATCCACCCCATGAACATATTCATCCAAGAATAATCAAAAACCAGATCTGAACTAGCTTTGTTGAGTAATTCTATTGCATTGGCATTTGTCTTGCCAGCAGGAATACTTAGGGCAGTTGGACCAGAATAGCCATCAGGAGCTAGCGCCCAGACCTTATCCCCAGAAATATCAATCGGATATGTGAAATATAGAAATGCTCTGGCCATCAATGCTGGATTAAATATGTTCATACCAACTCCACCAAAAATTTCTTTACCAATAACAATTCCAAATGATGTAGCGACTGCTACCTGCCATAATGGAATGGATGGAGGCAAGGTCAGGGGTATGAGTGCACATGTCACTAAAAAACCCTCAGAAATAGGATGTTTTCTAACTACACCAAATAACAACTCCCAAAAGGCACCAGACGCAAAGGTAACTGCAATAATAGGAATGATTGTTACTATACCAGTAAAAAGATTTTCGGACCAAGTTGTAGTTAGACCAAAGGTCAGCGACTTTTGATACCCAATGTTAATTGCACCAAATATGTAGCATGGTATCAGTGATAATACAACCAAAATCATTACACGCTTAATATCAATACTGTCGCGTATATGCGGCCCTGATTTTGTACGCTCATCTGTACTAAAGAGAATGGTGTCTGTTGCTTCAAAAATTGGGTAAAGTCTTTCCAAGCTACCTCCTTCTTTAAAAGTCGGCGCAGCTTTATCTAATAAATTTCTGATTAATTTCACAGCTACCCTTCCTTCTCCATCAGATCGAGTCCATCACGTACAACACCTCCTACATCAATCTTGCTCGGACAAGCAAAGGAACATAGTGCAAAATCTTCATCATCACATTCCCAAATACCAAGTTTTTCCATTTCCTCAATATCTTGAGCTAAGATAGCGCGATATAGCGGGTTTGGATATATATCCATTGGCAATACATCTTCCCACGCATTTAATGGAACCATAGCTCGTAATTCACCATTCTGGGATGAGGTGAAATTAAATGCTTTGTTTCCAAATGATAAAAAAGCCTTAGTTAAACTATATTTTGTTTTACCACTTCCAAGAGATAACATACCTAAGAATGGCCTTTTTACATCATCATTTATTATACTAACTGACGAATCATAAAAACCCAAAAAATCTGCATTTTCAACAGTCTTTCCAGTCAATACATCCCCAGAAATCAAGCGGGCAGGTACCTTTAAATTTTGTTCTTCAACGAGGAGGCCGATATTTACACCCGTAATAGTCTTAACTGTAGAGGGGTTTGTTGCACCTGAGCCACCTATAGAAACTATTACTGCAGGATCATAGGACCCGGTTTTAAATAACCTTCCTAAAGTTATTACATGTTGGGCATTCACGGACCATATAACTTCGCCTGGTTTTAATGGTTTTGTATGATGTATCTGTATACCAACATTACCAGAAGGATGAGGACCAGATATTGTTTGTACTGAAACATTATCAAACTGCATTGGGTTACGTAAAGTTAGAAAAACAGTTCCTTCTGTTAACTTATTTAATGAGGTAAGACCAGTTTGAAAAGCATCCCTTTCTTGCTCAATTAAATTTTGAAGGTCAACAGACAATGGAGATGAGTTATAGCCTGAAATAAAGATATCCCTTGGAGTATCTTTTGGGTCTGCAACTTTATTGAAAGGCCTCTGACGGATTAGAGTAAATAGATTAGCTTCTAAAATTATATCTAATATTTTATTTCGGTCTAAAGATTCGAGGTTTAATTTGGTAAGTTCTGGAAAAGAAACTTTTTCATTATCTTTTATTGCAATCTCTATTTTCTCGACCACTCTCCTCGCACCAAATTGGATAGTCCTAATTTGACCACTAGCTGGAGATGCCCATTTAACTTCAGGTTTGGTCTTATCGAAAAACAATGGTGATCCTATTTTTACAATATCCCCTTCTTTTACTAATAATTTTGGCTTCACATTCCTAAAGTGATTTGGAAGGATCGATACACTTTTAGGAGTGGGAGCCTGCTTTATCTCTTGGCTTGGCACGCCAGATAATTTTATATCGTGACCCTTATTTATGGAAATATGATTCAATTTAATTATTTAAATAGTTTGAATAAAAAACACTAAAGACTCTTTAATCCATTTTGCTATAGGTACCCAATATATGCCAAGAACCATTGTTGGAACTGCAGTTGCTAAAAGCATTGCTGTAAGAACTTTGGGTGGAGAGACTAGTGAGTCCTTTCTATCTCCGTCAAAATACATAACTTTTACTACTCTGAGATAATAGTATAAAGAAACAACGCTGTTAACTCCGCCAATGACAACAAGCCAATAGAATGAGCCGCCTCCCTGAATTAAAGAAGCAAAAATATAGAACTTGCCAATAAAACCAGCAGTGGGTGGGAGTCCTGTGAGTGAGACCATAAAAAGTGTCATAGTTATGCCAACTATAGGCATTTCCCATCCAAGCCCCTTGTAATCATCAAAGGTTTCACCATCGGTCTTGTTCTTTATTGTTATCACTACAAAGAATGCTCCAAGATTCATAAATAGATACATGACCAGGTAGACCATGATCGCATATATACTATCACCAGACATAACTGGCATAGCGAGTAACATATATCCTGCATGTGCTATGCTAGAATAAGCAAGCATTCGCTTTATATTATCTTGTTGAATAGCAACAACATTACCAACGGTCATTGTAAGGACAGCGAGTAAACTTATTAAACTTGCCCAAGGCAAATCTGTTGTAGAAAAATAGCCTAAACCACTCATTGCACCGCCATCAGCTAATACTTGATTGAAGAACCGGATCATCATTGCAAATGCTCCAGCCTTTGGTGCGATAGATAAATATGCTGTGATTGTCGTTGGTGACCCTTCATATACATCTGGGGTCCAGAAATGAAAGGGAACTGCAGAGACCTTATATCCAAAACCGGCCAAAATCATTACAACTGCCATCAAAATTGCAGAATTTGATTCACTACCACTAGAAGCTAATATCTGTTGAATTTGAAAGAAGTTTGTACTGCCTGTAAGACCATAGATATAACTCAGACCAAATAGCATGATACCAGATGAAAAGGCACCATATACAACATATTTTAACGCAGCCTCATTTGAACGTGTATTCTTTTTTAGATACCCTGCCAGGACAAAAGACATGATTGAAACAATCTCTATTGAAACATAGACCATGATAAGGTCAATAGAAGAGACCATCATAAAAAGTCCAAATGTGATTATCCCTAGCAAATAAAAATATTCACCCTTCCTATAGTCCCTTAGCTCATTAGAATATAGGCTTACCACTGATACAAAAATCGTTGCAAGAATTATAAGCAGTTTAAAGAAGGTCGAAAAAGGGTCTAAGACCACAGCATCTGTAAACAGGGTCGTTACTTTGCTACTATCTTGAAACCATATAGCTATGGCTACCAGAACTAATCCAAAAACTAATACCCATCCAACCTTTCCAGATTCTGAGGAATCGATTAATAGGTCATAAATAATAGCAAACAAAATAACTAACGTTAGCAGTAATTCTGGATAGAAAAAGGAAAGACTTTGGAGGTTATTCATTACTTGGTCAATTACATGCTTGCATACGTTGCCATCGAGACAACGTGCTCAATGATAGTGTCCATTGTACTAGAAATTATATCTAGATATGGAGCTGGATAAATACCTAAGAAAAGAGTTACTACTAGTAATGGTATTACTGTAAATAATTCTAAGCGATTTATCTCAGGAAGATCATTGTATTTCTCATTCAACTCACCAAAAAATATCCTTTGGAATGCCCATAAGAAATAGGCTGCATTTAATAGAATGCCAATCGTAGATGCAATCACAATTCCTTTATAAACTGGAAATGCGCCAATAAAGCACATCGCTTCACTAATAAAACCAGACAGCCCAGGTAAACCTAGTCCTGCAAAAAATGCTACTGCTGTAACACCAGTGTAGACCGGCATCTGACTAGCAAGTCCACCGAAACCTTCAATTTCCCGATGGTGTGCTCTTTCATAGATTACACCGACGAGTATAAACAGCATTGCAGAAATTGTTCCATGGTTAAACATCTGAAATACAGCTCCACCCAGACCAGCCTGAGCAGCCTTTAGATTCGCTCCATGTGCCTCGCCAGCTGCTACCACTGCTGCCATTCCAATTAAGGAATAGCCCATGTGATTTACACTTGAGTAGGCTACCAGTTTTTTTAAATCTTTTTGGGCTAAAGCACAAAGACCTCCCCAGACAACATTTATGAGCCCAAGAAATGCAAGCGCATATGAGAACCAGTAAACACCATCTGGCATTAATCCATAATTAACTCTGATAATACCATATACACCAAGCTTTAGTAAAATACCCGCTAATAATACGGAAACAGCGGTCGGCGCCTCAACATGAGCTAGAGGTAACCAAGTATGAAAAGGAAAAACAGGAACTTTAATAGCGAATCCAATAAATAACAGTATCCATATCACTTTTATTGCACTCATACCCCACCACATTATACTACTAAGAGCTTCAGGAGCTACTCTTGTAAGCTCCAATATATCGAAAGTCTTACCACAAGAGAAATAAAGGCCTAATATGCCAATTAACATCAATACAGAACCAAAAAGAGTATACAGAAAAAACTTTATGGCCGCATATTCTCTTTGAGGGCCGCCCCACATTCCTATCAAGAAATACATAGGCAAAAGCATCACTTCCCAAAATATATAAAAAAGGAAAAAATCAAGTGATAAGAAAACCCCCATTACTCCTGTATTGAGTAGAAGAAAAAGTGCAAAATACCCCTTAACTGCCTTTTTAATATTCCAACTTACAAATACACCTATAAAGAAAAGCATCCCTGTAAGGATAACCATAGGTAAGCTTAAACCGTCAACACCAAGATAGTATGAAATATTAAATGAAGGTATCCATTCAGCCCACTCTTTGAACTGCATGGATCCATCTTTTGAATCGAAGTTATTCCACAAGACCAAGGTAAGAACAAATTGTAGCCCCGTTGTCACCGCAGCGGACTGTTTGATCAAAACCTCTTTATCTCGAGGTATGAATGCAATGGCCACCATCCCAATGACGGGAAGCCAAATTAACCAACTGAGAATATAATCCATCTTCTCCTCTACTCACACATTTGTGTTAAAATGATTGAATAACCATTAAAATGATTACCCCTGCTGCTACATACAGCACATAATTTTGAAGTTTTCCAGTCTGAACACCTTTAAACTTCCTACCAATCAAATTTGCAATCTTGCCCGTACCATCAACAAGTAACTGATCAATTACATCAAAATCAAACTTTCCTGTGACTTTGCTAGCCCAATTCGTTAATCGACCAAATCCATTGATAAAATATTTATCATAAAGCTCCCAATCCAACCAAGATACTTTGTCGGCTAACCTCAAGGTAGGTTGATACAGATATTTATTATAGTTTTCATCAAAATAATATTTATTAAAACTCCATCTGTAAAGAAAACCAGCACGTTCCGCCAGAGCATTTACAGACAAGCCTTTTTTGATGTAAATAAACCAAGAAAGAAAGATACCAATTGCCGCGACTGCAATTGAGATATACATGGCCATATGATGAGCATGATGCGCATGCTCGGCAATTTCAAGTGCGCTGATACTACCTGGAACACTAGAATCAATCGGATGAACTAAACCTCCTTTAAAGTTATGGTTATCTAGTTTCGGATTAAACCAACCGTAACTTGACATTGGGCTTAGGTTATTGGGTAAAGTATACCAAATGTAAACACTTAGGGTTCCCAATAAGACTATTGGACCTGTCATTTCTTTTGGAGACTCATGGATATCATCTATTAATTCAGGCATCTTTGGCTCACCATGAAAAGTCAAGAATATCATTCTGAACATGTAAAATGCAGTCATAAGAGCCGCGCCAAAACCAAATAACGGTAATAATAAATGTTCTGGGTGATGCTGTGCAAAAGATAAAGTTCCTGCAAGTATTGCATCTTTTGAAAGAAAGCCTGAAAACAGTGGCACACCCGCTATTGCCATTGTACTTATCAGCATGGACCAATAAGTGATTGGCATCTTATCTTTAAATCCACCCATGTTATGCATGTCTTGAGGGTCTGTTTCATGGTCATGTTTCTCATGAAGAGCATGATGCATCGAATGGATAACCGACCCAGACCCGTAAAACAAGTTGGCTTTAAACATAGCATGTGTCAATAAATGAAAAAACGCGGCAGTATAAACTCCTGTACCTACCGCCAAAATCATGTAACCCAGCTGGCTAACGGTTGAATATGCTAATACTTTTTTGATATCTGTCTGTGTGATTGCAATAGAGGCTGCAAATAAGGCTGTAAATCCACCCACATAAGCAACTACCAGCAATGCATCTGGAGTAAGAATTGGAAAAATTCTGACAGTTAGATAGACTCCTGCAGCTACCATGGTAGCAGCGTGCATTAATGCAGAAACAGGAGTCGGCCCTTCCATTGCGTCTGGTAACCATATATGGAGAGGAAACTGTGATGATTTTCCCATGGCACCCATAAATAACCCAACTCCAGCAAAAGTCAATGTTGTACCAGCGATCATTCCAGAAGCAACACCATCGAAAACATCAGTAAATGCAAATGATCCTACAGCACTATAAATGAGCATAATCCCTATAAAAAAACCTATATCACCTACCCTATTTGTAAGAAAAGCTTTTTTACTGGCATCTGCAGCGGAATCTTTCTCAAACCAATGCCCTATTAGTAGATAGGAACTCACTCCTACCAATTCCCAAAACATATACATTGACATAAGGTTATTCGCTAGAACTATACCATTCATCGAGAATGTAAAAAGACCAAGGTAACCAAAATAACGCGAGTACCTGATATCTCCTTTGAGGTATTCTGTAGAAAAAATATGAGTGCAGGTCGATATAAGCGCAACAATGAGCAACATGATAATAGTAATATTATCCACAAGAAAACCCAAACTAATGGTAAATGCACCCATATCTAACCAGACAATAGAAGCTTCATGTTTAAACTCCGGATCACCAACTAGGAGCATTTTTACAAACATTGTGATCGCCAAGATCAATGTGATTGATATTGCTCCTATTGAAACCCAATCGCCTTCGCGCGGTAGACGTTTTCCGAAAAATATCTGGATTACAAATGCTAGAAGAGGCAGAAATAAGATCAATAATGAATAAAGTATGAAACTATTTTCCATTATTCTTTCATTGTAGAGGCTTCATCTACATTAATTGTATTCAAGTTATTATAAATATTAATTACAATTGCTAGCGCTACTGCAGCCTCTGCTGCTGCAAGCACGATAACGATGAGACCAAAAATATGTCCATCAAGGTTCATTCCTCCAAATCTTGAAAAGGCTACAAAATTCAAATTTGCTGAATTCAAGATGAGCTCAACACCCATTAAGACCGCAATTCCATTACGCCTAGTCATCACGCCAAACACTCCAAGAGAAAAGAGAATCGCAGATATAAAAAGGTAGTTATTAAGCTGATCCATTAACTTGCTTCCCTAGATAAAAGAGCAGCTCCAATTAATGCGCCTAATAAAAGCAATGATATGGCTTCGAATGGCAATATATACTTTGTCATGAGTAAAGTTCCTACTTCTCGGACCGTACTTGAAGGTTCAGCAGATGTGGTCTGGTACCATGGCGTTTTTGTTATGACCATAGAGACTAGTATTAGTAGCCAGAATGAAACAACTCCTCCGACCCCTTGTTGAACGTTTGTTTGAGAAAGTCTGATGGATGAGATTCTATTGGTCAGCATAATTCCAAAGATAATAAGAACATTGATACCGCCAATATAAACTAAGAGTTGTACCCCCGCTATGAAGTCTGCCCAGAGGTAAATATACAGTCCGGCTACACCAAACAGTGTGAACAGTAAAGCTATTGCAGAATATAGTAACTGATTATTTAATACTACCATTGCTGCAGACGCAATCGTTAATGCAGCGATGAGCCAGAATAACATTTCAGCCATTTGGCCTAGGCCTCAACTTGACTCTTTTCATTCATTATCTTTTCCATACCTTCTTTTGTACCTGGCTTTGCAAACCGATAGATAAGATCACTTCGATCTGGTTCAGAGAACTCATAATCTATTGGATGTTTTTTACCATTGGGTCCGCCTGTCATGAAAATACATTCCTCAGGGCAGGGATACGTGCATAGGTTACAATAGCAACACTCGGTCATATCTATATCAAACCTTGTAACAACAAGTGCTTTTTTGGTGCCATTTGAAGTAATACCTCGGTGATTAATATCTTTTAGATCGTTTCCCCTATCCGGAGATTTTTCCGTTTCAATTTTTATGCAATCAACTGGACAAGCTCTTTCGCATTTAAGACATCCGATACAATCATCCATATCTACATGGAGCCGCGATCTTATCACATTATATCTTCCATGCTCGAAACCAATACCCCTTTCTGGACGGGGCCACCTTTCTTCTGGATATTGCAATGTAGCAATTCCTTTCTTTGCTCCAATCAAGTGGGTTAATGTGATAAACATTCCTCCAGTAATGGTTGAAACTGCAGTAAAAATATCCGTAAAGTATTTTATCATCTTATGATCCTCTGACTACTATCCATATTGCAACGGCAAAAACATTAAATAGACCTATGGGTATAAAAACCTTCCAACATAAATGCATAAGCTGGTCCACTCGTAACCGCGGAACAGTCCATCGAACCCATATCATAACAAAAATTAGAAAGAACGTTTTGCTCATCATCCAAAAAACACCCCATGCGGGAGAGTTAAGGAAGTTGGAAAAGGGGCTCTGCCATCCACCAAGAAATGCGGTGGCAGCAACAGCACTAACTACAAACATGTTTGCGTATTCACTTAAAAAAAAGATAGCATAACGAGTTCCGGAATACTCCGTCACAAAGCCTGCTACCAATTCTGATTCTGACTCGGGAAGATCAAAAGGCGTTCTATTTGTTTCCGCTAATACGCTGATAAAGAAAATAATAAATACAATTGGCATAAATGGATTATCAAAAATTATCCAATTAAATAGCCCACCTGCTTGATACGCAATGATTTCCTGCATGTTGAGAGAGCTTGCTATCATGATAACGACCACTAGGGAGATGCCGGCAGGTATTTCATAACTGATGATCTGCGCAGCAGATCTCATACCTCCAAAAAGCGCCCATTTATTATTTGATGACCAACCTGCTAAGATCAATGCTATCACGGCTAAACTCCCTACGCCAATTATATAGAAGATACCAATGTTCATATCAGTAATAATTATTTTTTCTCCAAATGGAACTGCAATAAATGAAGTGAGGGCACCAATAAAGATAAGGAACGGAGCAAGAATAAATAATGGCTTATCCGCACTGGCAGGAATTATATCTTCTTTAATAAATAATTTTATTCCATCTGCTACAGGTTGCAAAAGTCCCCATTTACCAGCATGGAGTCCAGGGCCTTGACCCATGGGGCCAGTTTTATCTTGGATAAATGATGAGACTTTTATTTCAGAGTAAATAACTCCAAATCCATAGACGGTAATGAATCCAAGTAAGGCAGCAACTGGAAGAAGCATAGCTATAATTAGAAAGATGTCATTACCCGCAAATTCGGGAAATAGTTGGTTCAAACCATCAAAAATAAAATCAACTGTCACCTATCGATTTCTCCTAGTACGATATCAAGACTTCCAAGAATAGCAAGAACATCAGAGAGCAACCAACCAGCACCTATTTCATCAAGAACTGATAAGGCTGTAAAAGCAGGAGACCGCATCTTGACTCTGTAAGGTATGGGACTTCCATCGCTTTCAATATAATACCCCAGATCTCCTCTTGGTGTCTCTGTGCGCGCATAGATAGAGCCTTTAGGAGGTCGTAATTTTTTGGGCAAAGACTGATGAACATCCCCATCTTTTGGCATACTTGCTAGAGCCTGCCTAATTATTTTTACACTCTCCCTTATTTCAATAATCCTTACGTAAAATCTGTCCCAACAGTCTCCAACGGTACCCTTCTTGCCTTCACCAATGGGGACATCAAAATCGAATTTATCGTAAATAGAGTAAGGGTCGTTTTTTCGTAGGTCCCACTTAACTCCAGACGCTCTTAGGTTCGGGCCAGTGACCCCATAACTAATTGCCACATCTTTTGGCATCACACCTATATCCGCAGAACGCTCGACTAGAATTTTGTTATGAGCAAGAATATTTTCTAATTCATCTACCTTAGGCTCAAAATAATCAAGAAATTCAAAAGTAGACTCAACAAAGCCTGTTGGGATGTCATGACTTAATCCACCAACCCACATATAATTATATAATAGCCGTGCGCCACATGTTAATTCAAATAGATCTAGTATCCTTTCTCTGTCCCTTAAGGCCCACAGGAATGGCGTAAATGCACCAAGGTCTAATCCAAACACACCTGTACAGAGTAGATGACTCGCAATCCGTTGTAGTTCTGCCATAACCACTCTTATGTGCTCTACCCTATTATTGACTTTAATATCCATCAATTTTTCCATCGCCACTACATATCCAAAATTCATGGACATCGATGATAAATAATCACAACGATCGGTAAATGGTATTACCTGCTCATAAGTAACATTTTCTGAGTGTTTTTCAAAACATCTGTGTAGATAACCCATATAAGGAGTTATTTGGGAAACTACTTCACCGTCAGTTCTAACCTGTAAACGTAGGACACCATGTGTGGCAGGGTGCTGTGGCCCAATGTTTAGGACCATTTCTTCGCCGTGTACTACTCCCATCCTTCCTTCATTTTTGGCACTACAATGCCATGATAAGTTTCTTGTACTTGATAATCTTTCCTTAGTGGCCAGCCTTCCCAGTCGTCTGGTAGTAGGATTCTTCTTAAATCTCTGTGTCCGGTGTACTCTATACCCAGCATATCATAGGTCTCTCTTTCGAACCAATCAGCAATCCTCCACACCTGCTCAACAGATGGTATTTTAGGATCAGATCTTGGGACAGCTATTCTTATCTCGATGTAGTGGTCTAGTTCCATAGAATGAAGATTATATCTTGATTCAAGATTGTCGTCTCCTATATCTATTCCCATTTGGCATTGAAGTGAGTCAAATAAAAGCGAGGGTTCTGATTTGAGCCATACGGCTAACTCATTCCATTCATCAGGTTTGATCTGAATGTAATCCCCCTCTTCATTTTCAATTATGGAGTTAGGAAATTTATCGTAGATCAATTTTTTTATTTTTTGAAAAGTATCTTTATCATCATCTTGGGTATTGTCTTCTAGAGGCTCACCAGAGGACACAGGTGAATCCAATATTGGCATCTCAGGACGTTCCAAAGTCCCTTTTTTAACTTTCATAATCATTGCTTTTGCCTTTCCGCGAACAATCTTATCCTCGCAGACATTGACAGTGTCCATATCGCCATCAAGGCCTTTATTTACTAGATAAGATATCATTTCATCTTTCGAAAGGGATTCTGGAGTTTTTGAATCAATCTTTTCATTTGCAGCGAGTTCAGGCTTTGGCGGTCGCTCAATAGTCCCTTTTTTAACTTTCATGATCATTGCTTTTGCCTTTCCGCGAATGATCTTGTCCTCGCAGGCATTGACAGAGTCCATATCACCATCAAGACCTTTGTTTACCAGTTCTGCTATGAGTTTTTCTTTATCTGCGCTCATGTCATTTTACGTGTTAGTGGACGGTCTTCAAGTATTTGTTCTTCAAGCTTTAAGAGGCCCTCTATTAGCGACTCAGGCCTGGGTGGGCAACCAGGAACATAAACGTCAACAGGGATTACAATATCTACACCCTTCAATACATGGTAGCCGTGCTGCCAATATGGTCCACCACTAGTGGCGCATGAACCCATTGCAACAACATATTTAGGGTCTGCCATTTGCTCGTAAAGTTTTTTTACGCGTATAGCCATTTTCATTGTGACAGTACCAGCAACGATCATCACATCTGCTTGCCTAGGGGATGATCTTGGGATAAAACCAATTCTTTTAATATCATGTCTTGGTGCTGCAGCAGCCATCATTTCAATCGCACAACAGGCGGTACCAAACTGAAAGAACCATGGGCTAGTACTTCTGCTCCAATTAAGTAACTTTTCAAGTTTTTCAACAATTACATTATCTTCTTGAAATTTATTTGTTAATAATCCCATCTATTTATCCTGATCCATTGCAATTTTTGAATATCTACCAGCACCATATCGTACCCTTCTTTTTACCCAATCTAAATCAGACTTGACCCATACATATGCTAAGCCGACTACTAGGATCAAAAGGAAAATCCCCATCTCAATTAGAGCAAGAAGGCCTAGCTCTTTAAACACAACCGCCCATGGGAATAAGAAAACAACTTCAACATCGAAAATTAGAAATATTAGTGCAATGACGTAAAACCGTATATTGAACTGCAACCATGCAGAACCTTCAACTACTTCTCCACACTCATAGGTCTCTAACTTTTCTTTTGTTTTGTTTGAGGGTGCGACCAGCCAGGCTATGACAAGTGGCACTATCACAAAAATGATAGCAACAATACTCGTAAAAAAAACAGTTCCGAAATCTCTATACATATATCCTACTTAAGAAAGGGGGTAAACAGCCTTTAAATTTAGTCTGTGATATTTTGCTGAGTCAAATTAAACTTCATTTAAAATACCCACTCCAATCTTAAGAAATTATTGGAAAACACATTGGTTGTAAAATTAAGTTTAGCCTAATCTTTTTGATGTCATTTATTAATTCAATCATCACCTCATCTTTGCCGCTGCTACCAAAATGGTTTGCCAAGCCATTTGCTAAACCCTATGTTGCTGGAGAAAAAAGTGAAGATGCACTTCAGCATGTAAAACAACTTAATGACAAAGGGTTTGATGCTACTCTTGATATCCTCGGGGAGCATGTCATGGATAAAGAACTGGCTCAGAAAATAACATCTCAATACTGTAAGCTATATGAGTTAATTGATGAACATGCATTGGAATGTACCTTGTCGGTCAAGCCAACTCATATTGGATTGAAAATTTCAGAATCCGAAGCCCTTGCTAATATGAGCGCAATTGCACAAAAGGCAAAAGAATTTGGAAATTTTTTGAGAATTGATATGGAGAGCTCAGGCTATACTGATCAAACTTTTGAAATATTAAAACACTGTAAAAAATTCTATGATAATGTAGGCGTAGCCATACAGGCATATCTTTTTAGAAGTCAAAATGATATAAATAATTTAAGTAATGACCAATTTAATTCCCGGATCTGTAAGGGCATATATAAGGAATCAAGTACTATTGCTTATCAAGGTCGTGATGATATTAGAAATAATTTTCTATTGCTAGCTAAAATGATGGCTAAACGTGGTTCATTTTGTGGATATGCTACACACGACCAGGTGCTTATTGATAAATTATTGGAATGGATCCAAGATGAGAACATTGCCAAGCATCTTTTCGAATTTCAAGTATTATTCGGTGTTCCAATGGATGGCAGGTTAGAATCTTTACTAGAAAAGGGGTTTAAAGTTAGAGTCTATGTGCCTTATGGGCCTGATTGGTTTGATTATTCAGTGCGTCGATTAAAAGAAAATCCAAATATTGCAGGATATGTGATATCAAACTTTTTTAAAAATGAATGATCTAGATACAATAAAATATATCCTTCAATTGAAGACAATAGCTGTTGTGGGTTTCAGCCCGAATAAACAAAGACCTAGTCACTATGTTTCAATATATTTAAAACAGCATGGGTATCGCATTATTCCCGTAAATCCTGGTCACAAGAAGATTGCAGGTATGAATTGTTATCCTACACTAGAGTCAATTAATGAACCCATTGATATTGTTGATATTTTCAGGCGAAGCGAATTTGTTCCTCCCATTGTTGATTCAGCTTTGTCGATAGATGCCAAAGCCATTTGGATGCAAGACTCTGTAATACATGAGGAGGCTGCTATTAAAGCAAGGAAAGATGGTATTTTTGTTGTGATGAATGATTGCATTTTAAGACAGCATAAATTGCTCAAAGCAAATAGTCCAAAATGTTAAAAGAAAAAGTAAAGGAACAATATGAGCGCGATGGGTTTGCAATTATAAAAAATGTTATAAGTACTGGGCTAGCCAAAGAGATCCAGAATCATGTAACCTGGTTAAGTAAGAAGTATCCAAATACAAGAGCAGAAGCATTCCACCATAACATGCTTATACATGATCCATTCATTCATCATATTTTAGATCAAAGAACCATTCTAGATATAGTAGAAGAGATCATTGGACCTAATATTGCTCTTTTTGGAGCACACTATATAGCCAAAAAACCATTTAGTGGCCAGCCAGTTGGGTGGCACCAAGATGGCTCCTATTGGCCACTAGAACCCATGGAGGTGGTTTCGGTCTGGCTTGCAGGTACACAATCAACCAAAGAAAATGCATGTATGAAAATCATTCCAGGAACGCAGAATAAACGACTATTAAAACCCTCAGAAATGATAAAATTAGATACAGAAGAATATGTTTTAGACCTTGCTATTCACCCTGATGATATTGATGAGAAATCATCCTTAGACATAGAACTGGCACCAGGAGATATATCTATACATAATCCATTCATAATACATGGTTCAAATGCGAATATTTCCAACGAGTGGCGTATTGGCCTAACTCTCAGGTATATTCCCACCACAACATTTGTTAATCGCGATGGTTGGAAATGTGCACTATTGCGCGGTCATAAAAAGGAAGATGTAAATAATTTCTATGTAAACAAACCAATATTTCAAGGAAATGAGCATATGCCATTTAAGCAAATACCATGAAATATTAGCATTTTTAGATCACATATTCCAAACCTGTATTCCTACTGATCTCCCCTCTTACCCCAGCCCATTTTTTTTCTCAATGTCTCAAAATAATCAGTATCTTCAAAATCAATCAATTTCACACTAAAGTCTGCTCTAGTGATTTTTACTTTACAAGAAGGATCTAGGTATTCATGCACCTGACCATCTGCAATAAACTGAATTGAATCATCAGAGTTTGGAAAACTTAATGTGATGTTTGAATCTGATGGGACTACCAAGGGACGAGATGTAAGGGTATGAGCCGCGGTGGGTGTGATAATTAGTGAATCTACTTTTGGCGTTACTATTGGTCCACCAGCTGACAATGAATAGGCAGTAGAACCTGTAGGAGTTGATATAATCAGACCATCTGACCTGTAATTACCTACCATATGCCCGTCAACATATATCGTTGCATTAAGCATGCGGTGAGATTGACTATTCGTAATGACAAAATCATTTAAGGCTACTTGTTCAATCTTTTGATCATTTTTTTCTATTGCTGCATTAACAAAAATTCTTTTTTCTAGGACAAAATCACCCTTTGCCACTTTGTCTAGTCGAAAAAAAAGATCTTTGAGCGTGACTTTTGCAAGAAAACCAAGGTCTCCTAAGTGGATACCTAATATTGGTGTATTACGATGTGCCACTGTGCGCGCTAGTGAGAGGAATGTACCATCACCGCCCAAAACAAGCATAAAATCAAGATTTTCAATGTCGCCTTTTGAACTAATCACCTTTGACTTAACCTCAGATCCATTTTCATGGTCTAGGATTCTTTTAGTCAGGTATGGATCTAATTTATTACTTTCAGCCCACGTAATGATATCGGGTAATGTTTTCCAAAAGGATTCTTTATCGGTGTTACCCCATATACCAAATGTTTTTGGAGGATTCACTTAATATCCTTGAGCTCAAATTTACCATCTGTTTTTTTAACGAGTTCTTGTACTTTCTGTTCAGCATTATTTAATTGAACTTGGCATAATTTTATAAGATCCATTCCTTCTTCAAACCAAACTAAACTCTGTTCTAAGGTTGCATCTCCTGATTCCATTTTATTAACCAAGTTCTCTAAGCGTTCTAGAGATTCTTCAAAACTAATTTCATTTTTCTTTTTTGACATAATTAAAATTAAATGGTTTTATTAAGTATTAATATCAGATGTTTTCTTTGCACTGAGGCTACCTCTCGCCGTTTTTAAGGCAAATTCTTCCCCTACAGATATTTGATCTGCTCTACGAATTATATTTCCTGACTGATCAAAAGGTATCGCATACCCTCTTTGAAGAACATGTTTTGGACCTAGGTTTATTAATTGCTTAGATAGGGATTCGGTATGCTTACTATATTTTTCACATTTAAGGTCTATCGCCAATAGGAAACGTTTATATAGTTGAGATAACTTTTCTGATTGTCTTTCTATTTTTGTTGCAGGCTGCTGAATGGTTATCCTCTTATCGATCTGATCTTTTATTTGCCATTTTTGCTCTAATTGATTCTTCATTGAACGAATTAATCTAGACTGGGTTTCGGATATTGATAGTAACATGTCATCAAGTAAGGGTGCAGCAAGTTCTGCTGCTGCAGAAGGTGTCGGTGCACGCAAATCGGACACAAAATCAGCTATTGTAAAATCTGTTTCATGTCCGATACCTGAAATTATTGGGATAGAAGATGAGAAAATAGCACGGGCTACCTTCTCTTCATTAAAGGACCATAAATCTTCAATGGAGCCACCACCTCTTGCTAGAATTAATACATCTGTACCACTATATTCATTGAACGTTTTAATAGCTTGTACTATTTCATCTGCGGCAACATCTCCCTGGACCCTTACCGATAAAATTAGGACATTGATATTGGGTGCCCTTCTAGAAATAACGTTAAGAATATCTTGGCAGGCAGAACTGGATCCTGAAGTTATGATTCCTATATAATTGGGGTATGGTGGAATTTTTTCTTTATGTTTTTCAAGAAAGAGTCCTTCCTCATTCAGAGATTTCTTAAGAAGCTCAAATGACTTATAAAGATTACCCAATCCTAATGGTTCCATTATGGAAACCTTAAGTTGAACCTGTCCACGTTTTTCATAAACAGTAACTAAGCCAAATAGACGAACCTCCATACCATCATTGGGTTTAAATTTTAAATAGGAGTTGTTTATTCGAAACATGGTACATCGTAATTCACTCCTGGTGTCTTTTAAGGTGAAATACATATGCCCTGAAGAGGGGTGATGATGAAAATTAGAAATCTCACCCCTCACCCAAATATTAGCGAACTGATGCTCAAGTGACTCTCTTATAATCATATTTAAATTAGAGACTGTGTAACAATCTTGGAACTCAAACATAACTTAAATGTATGACCTAAGGTGATTAGGGCAAAGGGCTATTAGCCTTTTAATTATAAACTATTTATCTTTTTTCTTATGGCGATTTGCACGCAAACGTTTTTTACGTTTATGCGTATTCATCTTTTTCTTTTTTCTTTTTTTACCACTTGGCATTTAAAACCCACTTATTTATTGATTAAATCGTTCACACGTGAACGCATAAGTTTACTAGGTTTAAATGTTGGAACAAACCTTTCTGGCAAATAAACTGGCTCTCCTGTACCCGGGTTACGAGCTTTCTTTGGCATCCTATGTTTTATTCCAAAAGTACCAAAACCCCTTAACTCGACCCTCTCATTATCTGCCAATGAATCAATGATCGTACCCATTATTCCATTCATAACAGTTTCCGTTTCAACCTTTGTTAGCCCAGTTGCTTCCGCGACAAGGTCTACAATTTCTTGTTTTGTCATTATATTTTTCCCCCTTAAAGAGTCCGATTAACAATTTTGGGAACTATTTAACCCAAATAACCAATTTTTGTCCTACATGAATTAAATGAGAGCCATATTTTAAATTATTCCACCGCCTTATCTTGCTTGCTCTTGTACCAAAATTTTCTGCAATCTGCCCTAGCGTGTCACCACGTTTAACTCTGTATACCCGTTTGGAGTATCCTGGAGGCCCTCCATTGTCACCGTTCCCCCAAACTCGGCCACCTTTTAAGGGCACATTTAATTTTTGGCCAACGCGAACCTTATTTCTATTCCTAATTTTATTTACTGCTGCTAGGTCATGTATAGAAACATTATACTTTTTAGAAATAGTCCAAAGGCTTTCACCATATCTTACCCTATGAACTACAAATTGCGGTGCAAAGCGCTCTTCTTCTGGAATGGCGTTCCATGCAGCAATAAATCCCTCTTTGCTTTCAACTGGTAATTTCAATTGATAACCAGCCTCTGTTGGGGTGGCTGATTGTCTAAGTTCTGGATTATACTCCCTTAATACATTTGGTTTTAAACCTGCAACACGTGCAAGAACTGCAATATCTGCACTTTTCTCAAGTGTAATTGTCTCATACCTAAATGGTTTTATATTTTTTGGCACTTTGAAACCATATGCATCAGGGGTGCGGGCTATAATTGCAGCTGATAAAAAGTATGGAATGTAGTTTCTTGTTTCTCTTGGCAAAGAATGCATTTGCCAAAAATCATATGTTTGATGCAATTTGGATGCTCTCAAAACCCTTCCCTCACCACAATTGTAAGCTGCCAATGTTAGATACCAATTATCAAAAAGAGTATATAGGTCTTTTAAGTATTTACAAGCAGCGTGAGTTGCTTTAACTGGATCTCTTCGTTCATCCCTGTACCAATCTCGATTCAGACCATATGTTTTACCTGTTGAATAAATAAATTGCCACATCCCTGATGCTTTTGCTTTACTATAGGCTTTTGGGTTAAGGCCAGATTCTATCATTGCAAGGTACATGAATTCTTCAGGCATCTCATGCTCTTTAAGAATTGGCAAGATTAAATCTTTGTATTTGACATATCTATCTAGCCAGATCTGGAACTGTTTTCTTCCCTTTGTTTGAAAATAATTAATGTATTGATCTACCTGCTTATTTCTAACTAAAGGGATATGTCCATCACGATCTTCTACCACTGTAAATTTTGTTTCACCCATCTCAATTTCTATGGCTTCAGATATATCAGCCCAAACTTTCTCTGCCATTACGGGTGCATTAATATTTTGTACAGTTACCAAGTTATGAGTATAAAGGTCGGTAAAAGTTCTATTGAAACGACCAAATTCTTCTTTATCCTCAAGGTTCATTTCTCCAATCTGATCTGCTTCTATGAGCAATTCAAAAATCTTACTTAATAAGAATGCTACTTCAAGTGTGTCTTTATTGAAATCAGAAATAATCACCTCAGACATGAGCAATTTCGCGTCCTTTAGTATTTCAGGGAATCTATTTCGAGTTTCATCAACGGTGATATTAGAAGTAGTATCGTTTGTTGCTGTTGTAAAAACAGAAGCGCTAGGGAATACGCTTGAAATAGACTTTGCTTCTGAGCCAAGCAAGGCCCTGGTTAAGACAAGTAAGAATACAATTGCTCTAAGTATGCTATTCAAAGGGATTTAGTGTAACTCCGCGATGGGATATTAACCTAAAATATTAATTCACACAAGTCATTGTCTATTCATTTTTTGAATAGTTTTTGTAGTGCTATATCCTGGGGTTAATGGGACTATTTTCACTTTTCCACCCCATTCAGTTACCTCGCTTTTGCCCACAACCTCATCTGGCGAATAATCTCCACCCTTTACTAAAATATCCGGTTTAATAATTTTAATTAAATTTAAAGGAGTTTCATCATCAAAAAGATATACCCTCGATACGAGCCCTGTTTTTATTAGAGCATCTAATCTAATTGACTCAGGTTGAATGGGCCTGCCTTCACCCTTAAGCATTTTAACTGAAATATCAGAGTTCAAACCCACAACTAATATATCGCCAAACTTCGCAGATGTCATTAATAAATCAGTATGCCCCTTATGTAACAGATCGAAACATCCATTTGTAAACACAATACATTTCCCAGAGCTCTTCCATTTAATACAATCTTTGTGAATAGTGGATTTAATATTTTTTCTCATTACTGCAATTTCTTTACCTGATCCCTAACATAGTTAGCTAATTCTTTTCGGGTTTCAACAGAATAACTTTCTGAAGAGATGGGTTTTCCTATACGCAATTCTATTGGGTTATTATTCATAGACCATGATTCAGGCTCAAGCTTCTCAAATGTGCCAACAAATGCTATTGGCACAATAGGCATATTGGTATCAACTGCTATTAGTAACCCTCCGGGCTTGAAAGGAGCCAACAAACCGTTACGAGTACGTGTTCCCTCAGGGAATAGTAAAATAGATCTGGGTATGAGCATTAATGACTCCTTTGCATTTTGAAGGGATTTAAGAGCACTTTCTGTATTTTTTCTATCTACCCAAATATGCCCAGCTGTATCCATTACCCAGCCTAATAAAAAAACGGACCTCAGTTCTTTTTTTGCTATAGGAACCAACCAAAAAGGCAGAACTGCAAATGCTAGTGGGATATCAAATACTGATGTGTGATTACCTGCAAAAATATAATTACTATTTTTATCAAGATTATTTAGGCCTTTTATAGAAAATTTTACCCCAGTGAAAAATAAAATACTTTTTGCCCACAACCTTGCACAGTGTCCTAGAGCCCTACCTTTTTTAGATTCGAAAAATGATATAAAGATACCTGATAGTCCAAAAATAAATGTAAAGATAACTGTAATCAGGAAAGCCCAGAAAGCCCTCAATTATAAAATCTCCTGAATGCCTAGAAAATCAGCAACCTTTTGAGGAAATTTTATTGTCCCATCTTGCTGTTGATAAGTCTCAATTAAAGCAACCATTAACCTAGGTGTTGCGACACCAGAGCCATTTAATGTATGAAGAAATTGTACATTATTATCAGAACCTCTATACCTAATATTTCCACGACGAGCTTGAAATGATTCAAAATTGCTACATGAAGAGACCTCTAACCATTTACATTCTCCAGGAGCCCAAATCTCTATATCGTAACACTTTGCCGCAGCAAAGCTTAGATCACCAGTACATAATTCTATCACTCTATAATGCAATCCTAGTTTTTGCAAAATTGATTCAGCTTGTTTAGTAAGGTTTTCCAATTCTCTATAAGAGCTTTCTGGAGTTGTGAATTTGACTAATTCTACCTTATTGAATTGATGGACGCGCAATAAACCTCTTGTGTCTTTTCCATAAGAACCTGATTCTCTTCTAAAACATGGAGAATATGCCACATACTGAATAGGTAGTTCTGATTCATTAATGATTTCGTCACGGTGAATATTAGTAACTGGCACTTCAGCGGTTGGAGCCAGATATAAATTATCTAATTCAGTATGGTACATATCTTCTTCAAACTTTGGCAACTGTCCTGTTGTGACCATTGACATTTTTTTCATCAATACAGGAGGAAAAATTTCTTTATAACTATATTCTTTTCGATGGTGTTCCATCATTGAATTAATTAAGGCACGTTCAAGTTGAGCCCCTTGACCAATGTAAAGGGGAAATCCACTTCCAGAAAGCTTTGCCCCTCTTTTGAAATCAAACAATTCTAGGTCTTTACCAATTTCAGTATGTGTTTTTAGTTCGAAATCTATTTCAGGTTTTTTACCCCAAGATCTGATCTCAACATTGCCTGACTCGTCTATTCCTTGTGGGGAGCTATCATGTGGAGGGTTTGGAACCTTGAATAATAGATCATTTAATTGGTTTGAAATCTTATCTAGGTCATATTCAACTTTCTTTAAATTTTCGCCTAATTCTTTCATGGTATTAATTGCAGCGGAAGCATCATGACCTGATTTTTTTGCTTGACCAATCGCCTCAGATGCATTGTTCCTTTCTGCTCTCATTTCGCTAGATATTGTTTTTAATTCACGTAATTTTTCATCGAGAGATAAGATGAGCCCCATATCGCTATTATCCTGCTTCAATGCTAATTTTTCTTGGAAGGACTCTTTATTTTTTCGAAGTTTTTTAATCGATATCATCTACAATTACCTTTAGTTATACAATTAATTTATTTTCAATAATTGTCCATTACAAAAGCTTAAAGAATTTTTAGCTTTTAGTGGGCAGTTGCCCGGGCTAAATATAATTTGGATTAGTTCTATTTCCAGAATAAGTTTAAATATTCATACAAGGAATACTATCGATATAAATTGCGCCCAGTTTAAATAATAAAGGCAAAACATAATAGAACATTCAATCGGGTAATTGTACTTCCTTGTCTCATGTCGATACCTCGACAGAATGACCAAAGTAATGAAAGTAATTATTAAATTAATTGCACTATTAGTGTATATAAGCGGGTCGTCCAAAACCCAGACACTGGACCTTAATTCATTAAGGCTAGCACAAAAACAAATATCTAAATCAACAGGTACAACGTCAGCAATTACGAAAACAGGCAGGAGGCAAGATAGGTTCATAATTGACAAACCCATTGACCCCAATGAATATTATGTTGGCCCGGGCGACCAATTCAATATTAATATAATTTCAAGTAATGAAACATTTGATCACAGTCTCACAATATCTCCATCAGGCAGACTACTCATTCCTTCAGTAGGAATTGTAGATTGTAATCAATTAACACTAAAACAATTAATAAATGAAATAAAAAAAGAAATAAGATCTTGGAATAAGAACGTTAAAATAAATGTAGAATTAGAAGTTATCAGACAATTTAGAGTTTTAGTATCTGGCCAGTTTACAAATGCTGGTTACTTTATTGTCACACCGATGACAAGAGTATCTGATCTATTTGAGCAAATCATCTCTGACTTTAACCAAAGGAAAAAAGATTCATTTAGCACGCGCGGCAGTGAATCTGGTAATAATGATACATTTGGAATGAGATCCAGGCTAGCTGTTGATGACTTTTATAAAAGAAAGCTTGGAATAGCTCAAGATATTGAAAAAAGCGATATTGATCTCTTATCAAAAAGGAATATTATTGTTTTAAGAGGTGATAAGTCGATCGAGGTCGACCTTGAAAAATTTAAAGTTACTGGTGATGTACTACACAATCCGTACATACAGCAAAATGATATAATAAAAATACCTTATAAAAATCGTTCTTTTACAGTAAAAGGTGGAATACAAAAACCAGGTGATTATGAGTTTAAGGCAAAGGACAGTATAGCTGATGCTCTGTTAATCGCGGGAGGTCTTCATTCTGATAGTAATATAGATAGTATAAGAATTACTCGGTCTAGCTCTGAGCGAGATTCCGAATCCTTTTATATTTCATTCGAACAATCTAAAAATTATGAGCTATTTCCAGAAGACCATATCATGGTTCCTTACTTTGATAATGAGAATCCACATAATATCGTTGAAATAATTGGAGAAGTAAAATATCCTGGTTCCTATCCAATAATAACTGGGGCAACAACGATAAACGACATTATAATTGAGGCAGGTGGATTTTTACCAAATGCTGATTCTTCAAAAATATATGTAAATAATAGTACAATAATAAAAATTCCAGACCGTGAACTTGAACGGATATTGTTAAAGGATGGATTGAATAGATCTATTGAAGAAAAAGCTTATGTAAAAGCTCGAATTAGAACAGAAAAAGGTGCACTAGAAATATCTTCAAGAAATAACCAAAACAGTCACCTTGTAAATGGAGATGATATTATTTTTGTTCCAAGAGATTTCCCCTATGTGGAGGTCATTGGATCGATATTATCACCAGGAAGATATCCATTTTCTTTAGGTAATAAAGCAAATGATTATATAAAAATGGCAGGTGGTATTTCAAAGAATGCATCAAGAAAAAAGTTCATAGTTAAATCAACAACGGGACAAAGATTAATACTAAGAAGGAATCAAAATATAGAAAGTGGAGATATTATTTTTGTTCCAGACAAGTTAGAATATAATAGATGGTATGCTGCTAAAGAGCTCATATCAGCAATAGGTCAGGTCATACTACTATTTGTTTACATTCAAACAATTGTCACTTCATAATGAAACTAACACCACACGAAGAAAAAATATTAAATATCATTAAAGGTAATCCTGAGATCATAGATAATCCAAATAAAAGAGCAACTGTTGCAAAAAAGTATGGGTTAACTGAAAAGACATTAAGAAACCGTATTGCGGAACTGAAAAAAAGAGGCCTTGTAAAAGTTCAAAAGGGCGAAATACAAGAGAATAAAAAACCGCTTATAACAGATATTATTTCATTTACTGCATAAGCTTTGACCAGATCAATGCCATATAAGGCTCGCCGAAAGAGGATATAAAATGATCTTAAAAAAATATAAATTATCACAGGCCATAAAAGATTTGATGGTAAAGAAAAATTATTGGATATGTAGGCCCAGTTCCATGAAAGTAGCCCAGCAATAATTGATAAGATAATGATCGGTATACCGATCATTATCTTAAAAACAAATTGAAAATGTTCTAAGTCCTGGCTACCACGGTATTCCGCAAGGTATTTGTTTCCAGCACTTCCGAAAAAGTTTGTAACAAAGATCGTGATTATGAGACAGAAGCTTAGGGTGATGTTTATAGATCCTAAAATTTCTTTACCAAAGGACCTAGCTACTAAAAAATTAAATGCAAATGGAATAATCCCTACGAAGCCCAAGGCCAATCCTGTATAAAAGGAGTTCTTTATAAGGCGTTGACTAAAGAAGAAATTATGTTTTTGATTAACTTTTTCGTCTGTCAAGGTAAATGGAGAAAGGAATTGCTAATATGAAACCACCAAAAAGTGATAGGAGAACGATTAAAGTTCGTTTTGGTTTAGCTTTTTTAACCGCAGGCTCTGCTGTGTCTAAGATATTGATTAGAAGCCTTTCTTTCGCTTCATCAATTTTTGCGATCTCAAATTGTTGTCTAAGTGTAATATAAACTGCACGATTTTCTTCTACTGTACTTTCAAGTCTCTCTCTCATCATCTCTATGGAGGGTGTATCCAATCTTAATGGATGATCTTTTCTAAAATCTGTCAAAGAATCTTCAGAGTTCTCAGTTTGAGATTTTGCTTCTTTCATTTGTTTCTCTACGAAGGTCTTATTACTTGAGGTTTCCCTTTTTTGCTCTAGTGAAATAAAATTCTTAACATACTCTGCAATATAATTTGCAATGTCGGAGGCTAACTTTGGATCCTCCATCAAAACTGTTACAGATATCAAACCAGAGATTTCTTCTTTCACAGATATCAATTCATCTAATTCAAGAATAGCTTCATAGGTCTCTTTATCTATTTTTGCTGACTTAAAACCACCACTTGGTAAAAACTGCCTAATTAACTTCATAGGGGAGAATAAGGACGGCTCGTCCAATTCCCAATATTCAATTAAGTTAGATCCATCAGGATAGTCCTTTGTTTTCCACTCTCTAAGTACAATATCCTTTTTT
>CACEUX010000005.1 GCA_902562835.1 uncultured Fidelibacterota bacterium | reverse complement strand
CTATAATTGCATCTTTCCCTGCAAATTTTTTCTTTAACCAGTTTTCAGTGGCATCAAGTGGCCTGTCATACATGTAAAAAAGTACGCCCAATGCGAAAAAGTTTTTTGTACGTAAGACTAATTTCCCATTTAGATCAAGTCCCTCGCATGCCGCCTTAACCATTTTATTCATTTCAATTGGAATCACGGTAAAATAATCATCGAGGGACCCATCTTCAATTGGATTGGATTCATAACCCGCAAAATTTAGATTCTTCTTTACAAATGCATCAGTATTAATAATAATAGTCCCGCCTGGGATAAGATCTTTTTGATGGACCTTGAGTGCCGCAGGATTCATGGCTACTAGAACATCCGGTTTATCTCCCGGAGTATGTATGTCCTTTGATGAAAATTTTAGTTGGAATGCACTTACGCCGGCTAAAGAGCCTGCTGGAGCTCTGATCTCTGCTGGGAAATCAGGTAAAGTGCTTAGGTCATTTCCTACTATAGCTGTAGTTTCAGTAAAACGGCCTCCAGTCAATTGCATACCATCACCAGAGTCACCAGCAAATCGGATTACAGCTTCATCTATTGTTTTAAATGTTTTTCCCATAGTCTCTAATTATTATATCAACTTTTTTATATTTGAAAAAAAGTGTAGTGTTACAATTATTCAGTCATAAAAATGATTTATGATATTATTCCAAAATAATAGCTGTCAATTTAGGCAGTTGTCCTGAATTCAAAAAAGAAATTAATTACCCTTATTGTCTAAAAGTTTTTTAACATTCCTGATTGTAACCAGCGCAATTATATATTATTTCATATGAGTAATAACAAAAACTATCCATTCAATACAAGGCTGCGCTACGCCGTAGATAATTTCATGTCTAAAGGTAGCTCATCCATTTTCCTCGCACTGTTGTGTTTGTTCTTGTTTGGGTTTCTGGTAATGGTCTTGATCAGAAGCATTGCAAATACATTCATGCCGGATGAGACGCTCAGTAGTTGGGGAGAGATTCCCTGGCGTGTATATGTAGCAGTTATGGAAGGGTCTGCTGCTGAAACAGATGGCGATAGCAATTGGGTAGCAAAAATAACATCAATACTTGGCGTTTTGGTTGGCCTGGTCCTTTTTTCAAGTATGGTTGCATTCATTACCAGCGTATTCACAGCTAAGCTTGATGAATTGCGTCGAGGACGTAGCCTGGTTCTTGAAAATGACCATACCCTTATACTAGGGTTTGGAGATCGAATATTAGAGGTGATACGTGAACTTATTGAGGCCAATGAGTCAGAGGCAGATGCCGCCATAGTGATATTGGCTGATAATGACAAAGAAGAAATGGATAATATGATCCGAGATAATATATCAGATTTTGTCACAACCAGGGTGATTACGCGCTCTGGTGTGGTAACCAATATAAATAATTTAAAAAAAGTAATGGCAGCAAATGCTAAATCCGTTATAATCATGAACAGTGCCGCTAGTTGGCGCCCTGAAGATGAAAAAAATCTTGCAGATGCTTTAGTGCTAAAATCAATTATGTCCATTATAGCCGTATGTGATGGGGACGAACACCCGCCAATTGTTTGTGAGATCCATTCGGATCGTGATCGCAATCTAGCTGAGAACATTTCCAATGGAGATGTCAAAGCCCTTAATGAGGTCAGCGTTCTATCAAGAATGATTGCACAACTTGCCTTAAGTCGAAATGGACTGTCTGTAGTATACAGCGACATGGTTGGTTTTGATGGTAATGAATTCTACTTCTATCAGCCTGAAGGCGGATGGGGTGGGGAACTAAATTTTGGTGAGAGCCTAAACCGGTTTAATAGTAGCACACCCATCGGAATTCATATTGCAAACGGAGAAATCATATTAAATCCACCAAAAGAAACGCCTCTGAATGATGATGATGAACTCATCGTATTTGCCGAAGATGATTCCACCATTTTTTATTTTAATGAGCCTGTATTTCAACCTAAGGTAAATAAAATACCCTCATCTGTGGTAAAGCCTCGCTCTCATAGAATAGCTCTCTTAAACTGGACCACGAAAACGGGCATCATTTTAGAGAAGCTTTGTAGTTATCTGCCTGAAGGGTCTGAGCTATGTACTTATGTATCAGAGAAATTTCCCGAAATGGATATACTGAAAAATTTACTCTCTGAATCTTACCCCCACATAAATATTTCAATAAAAGAAGTTGATCTAAATGACCTAGAGAAATTAGATGAGCTTGAACCTCAGGAGTTTGACAGTATCCTAATACTATCGCCAGGGGGAACCACTATTGAGGAAATGGATGCATATGTCATATCATTGCTGATTAGAATAAGGCAAATACTTATTTCAAAGTCAAAAAAATGGCCGAAACTAATTACTGAGGTTATGGATAGTGATAATATAGACATCATCTTAAATAGTGGCGTTGAAGACTTTATGGTATCTAATCAATTTGTTTCTCAAATCATGGCGCAAGTTTCAGAAGAGCCATTGGCCTTAGATGTTTACGATGACCTTTTTCAGGCAGAAGGTAGCGAGTTATACATAAAACCAGCATCTTTCTATTTTGATTTTTCTGAAAAAGAATCTCTTACCATGCCCTATGGTGAGTGCGTACAAGCTGCACAATTACGAAATGAGGTCATCTTAGGTCTTCAAATTCATACAGACCAAAAGAATAGAGACAAGATGTTTGGCATTGTATTGATTCCAGACAAGAAAGATGAATTTACGATAAGAAAAGAAGATGGATTGATCGCTCTTGCTGAAGATGAGACATAAGCAAAAACAATTTATAATTTTAAAATGAATGATAGAGATAAGATAAGACTCACAACGTTAAGTCATGGATCAGGTTGAGCTTGTAAAATAGGTCCTGCTGACCTTGCTCAGGTACTGGGCGATCTAAAACTTCACACTAATAGTTCTGTCATCGCTAACCATGAAGGAGCGGATGATGCGGCAGTAGTACGTCTAGATGACGGAAAATTATTGCTTCAAACTGTTGATTTTTTTACTCCTATTGTAGATGAACCATATGCTTTCGGACAAATTGCAGCTGCTAACTCACTCTCAGATATTTACGCGATGGGAGGAAAGCCATTGTTTGCTTTGAATATTGTAGGCTTTCCAATTAATGATCTTCCTAAATCAGTACTTACTGAAATTCTTCAGGGAGGTGCGGACAAAGCAAAGGAAGCAGGTATACCAATTGTAGGTGGACATTCAATTGATGATAAGGAACCGAAATATGGTTTAGTTGTAACAGGCGAAGTCAAAGAAAAGAATATATGGAAAAACTCTGGTGCTATGGTTGGAGATGCTTTGGTATTGACAAAACCTTTAGGTACAGGCGTGATCGCTACAGCAATCAAAAAAGGTGTAGCATCTCAATTAAGTATTGATACGGCTGTTGAAGTAATGAGTATCCTGAACAAAAATGCGGTAGATAAACTTGATGGCTTAGATGTAAATGCTGTTACAGATGTCACGGGTTTTGGACTATTAGGTCACCTAAAAGAAATATGCGAGAATAGCAATGTATCATCCGAAATAAACTTCAATGATATTGAATTCCTTCCAGGAGTTATTGAGCTTGCAGAATCAGGGATAATGGCTGGAGGCACACGACGTAATTTAGAATATGCAAAAGAATTTGTACAATTCGATCATCACCTAGATAATCTTAAACAGCTCCTTTCTTCTGATGCTCAGACATCTGGGGGTCTGCTTATCTCTCTGCCAAGAAAAGATGCTGAATCTTATGTTGAGAAAATGGGTACTTCATCAAGAATAATTGGACAGATTATTGATAAAAGTAGTTTCTCCATAAAAGTAAATTAATTTATATACGACTAAAAAGGTCGCCATAACTTCTTGATTAATACTGTTCCCTTTCTATAATTTTAACTATATAATTAATTATGTTAAAAATAACTCGTAAAGTTGAATATGCGTTGATTGCCCTACGGCATTTTCAAAATCAAGAAAAGGGTAAATTAACCTCTTCAAAAGAGATGGCAGAAACCTATGGAATTCCAAAGGAACTTTTAGCTAAGATTCTTCAGAGGCTAGCAAAAGAAAATATTATTAATGCCATAAAGGGTCCGACAGGCGGCTATAAACTATCTATTGACCCTAAATCTATTAATATGACTAAATTTTTTGAAATAATGGAAGGCCCTATGGGTATCATGGATTGTTATTTTGATTCAGATTGTGAGCAATTACATTCATGTACTATCAGGACACCACTCAATAGGATTAATAATTCCATTCGATCTATGTTTGATAATATGACACTCGCTGACATTACTTACTAATGGCTGATAAAGAAAAGATCATTGAGGTATTAAAACTCTGTGTCGATCCTGAGATACCAGTAGATCTCTGGAACCTCGGCCTAATCTACAGTATTGATATTATTGGTACAGACACGGATTTAAATGATGTTCAAATCACCATGTCATTAACAACACCCGGTTGTAGCATGGGGCAACATATGGCTGAGGATATTAAGACGAAGGTTTCTACTCTCGAAGGAATAAATAAAGTAGATGTAGATGTAACATTTGACCCCCCTTGGAACCCTGAGATGATGAGTGATGAAGCCCGTAGCAAATTAGGATTTGAAACTGTTGCTGCAACTGTAAAGGAACCAAAAGTTAATGTGGAGTGGGAATAGATGAATGAAATAACTCAAAAAGATTCTTTAAGTAAACAGCAAGAAGAATTTAAAAATGCAACCATTACTGCAACCAAAGCTGCAGTAAAACGATTGAAGGCAGTTATGTCATCAGATGGTAAGGATGAACACTTTCTAAGAATGTCTGTTGAAGGTGGTGGCTGCTCAGGAATGACCTACAATATGGATTTTGAAAATCAAAAAGGCGAATTTGATAAAATATTTGAGTCAAATGGATTAACTATAGTTTGTGATCTGAAAAGTTGGCTGTACCTAAAAGACATAGAAATTGATTATTCAGATGACCTATTAAACGGTGGTTTCAAGATAAAAAATCCTAATGCCGAGCGCACTTGTGGATGCGGCACTAGTTTCTCAGCTTAAATTAAATAACGCCTATATACTTTATAATTATTTATGTCTAACGAACAGCAGATCATTGATTCTAATCTGAATAAAGAATATGAGTATGGTTTTGTCACTGATATTGAATCAGAAACAATTCCACCAGGACTCAACGAAGATGTTATAAGAATCATCAGTCAGAAAAAAGATGAACCTCAATGGTTATTAGAATGGCGGTTAAAGGCATTCAGGCGCTGGACAAAAATGAAAGACCCCGATTGGGCAAAGGTCAAATACCCTGATATAGACTATCAGTCTATTAGTTACTACTCCGCGCCAAAGAAAAAAGAGCTTTCAAGCCTAGATGAAGTAGATCCTCAGCTACTAGAGACCTATAATAAACTAGGCATCCCACTTGAAGAACAAAAGATGCTATCTGGCGTTGCTGTCGATGCTGTATTTGATAGTGTATCAATAGCGACGACGTTCAAGGATGAGCTAAAGAAAGCGGGAGTTATTTTCTGTAGTTTTTCTGAAGCAGTTAAAGATTATCCTGAATTGGTACAAAAATACTTGGGGACTGTTGTACCATATACTGACAATTATTTTGCAACCCTTAATTCTGCTGTTTTCACAGATGGCTCATTTGTTTATATCCCTAAGGGAGTACGATGCCCGATGGAATTATCAACATATTTCAGAATAAACGAAGCAAATACAGGCCAGTTTGAAAGAACCCTTATTATTGCAGATGAAGGTAGCCATGTAAGCTATCTTGAGGGATGTACAGCCCCCATGAGAGATGAGAACCAATTACATGCCGCAGTAGTAGAACTGGTTGCACATAAGGATTCTACCATCAAATACTCTACTGTTCAAAATTGGTACCCAGGGCATCCAGAAACCGGTGCAGGAGGAATATATAATTTTGTCACTAAACGGGGTACTTGCTTAGAAGAAAACTCTAGAATATCTTGGACTCAAGTTGAAACAGGATCAGCAGTAACATGGAAATACCCATCATGTATCTTAAAAGGCAATAATTCTGTTGGTGAATTTTATTCTGTAGCTGTAACTAATAATCATCAACAAGCAGACACAGGTACAAAAATGATACATCTTGGCAAGAATACCAAAAGTACTATCATCTCTAAGGGGATATCCGCCGGAAAAGGACAGCAAACATACAGAGGTGAAGTAAAAATCATGAAAGGCGCTGAACAGGCTCGAAATTTTTCACAATGTGATTCAATACTTATAGGGAGTGACTGTGGCGCACATACATTCCCCTATATCGACGTTAGGAACCCAACAGCACAGATGGAGCATGAGGCCACAACTTCTAATATTGGAGAAGATCAATTATTTTATTGTAATCAAAGAGGTATATCCTCTGAAGATGCAGTCTCTATGATCGTTAATGGGTTTTGTAAGGAAGTTTTTAAGGAACTTCCCATGGAATTTGCCGTCGAAGCTACTAAACTAATGGAAGTGACCTTAGAAGGTAGCGTCGGTTAAAATAATTTATTTATAATGTTAAATATTCAAGATCTCCATGCAGGGGTTGATAATAAAGAAATACTCAAGGGTCTAAACCTTGAGATCAAGCCTGGTGAAATGCACGCAGTAATGGGTCGTAACGGGTCTGGCAAAAGTACCCTTTCTAACGTGATCACAGGAAGAGAGGGTTTCCATATTTCGAAAGGCAATATTGAATATAAAGGCCAATCCATAATCGAATGGTCCCCTGAAAAAAGAGCTCTCGCTGGATTATTTATGTCTTTCCAATATCCTGTTGTTATGCCTGGAGTTAACAATACCTATTTTCTTAAAGCCGCGCTAAATGCCAAACTGAAACACCATGGGAAGCAAGAACTTGATGCAGCAGGATTTTTAAAATTGATCAAAGAAAAATTAACTGAAGTTGATATGGATACTTCATACTTACAGCGAGCTGTAAATGAAGGGTTCTCTGGAGGAGAAAAGAAGAGAAATGAGATACTCCAGATGCTTACACTTGAGCCTGAACTTGCCATACTAGATGAGACTGATTCTGGTTTAGACATTGATGCATTAAAGATCATTGCTGATGGCGTGAATAGATATCGTAATAAGGAACGTTCGTTCTTGGTTATCACTCATTATCAACGTCTATTAAAATATATTGAACCAGACATTGTACATGTGTTGATAGATGGAAAGTTCGTCAAGTCTGGTGGTAAGGAACTAGCTATCGAGCTTGAAGAAAAAGGATATAGCTGGCTTGAATCATGAATATCTCCAGTTTTCAAACAGAATTCAACAAAATAATGGGTCGTGATTATTTCACCAATCATGTTAAACCTATTCGAGCACAAGCTTTTAATAATTTTTTAGAAGAAGGTCTTCCAAATAAGAATTGGGAAGATTGGAGACATACTGATCTAAAGCCTATTAAAGAAATTGATTTTCGTTTATCAGAAATAAGTGATGCGCCTGCGCATGAATTAGATATTACAGAATTTGGCTTGGATGATATACATACCATTGTTATTTACAATGGGCATTACCAAGAAAGTATGTCCTCGATACCAAATGGTGTCAGACTTATCTCACTCTCAGAATATGGGGAACAAAAAGGTTGGAGATTTAATGAGCAAAAGGATTCACCTTTCGATCTATTGAATACAGCATTTATGGATAGCGGGTTCTGCCTATCAGTTGATAAAGGAGTCCAGATTGAATCCCCGATTCGAATATTATTTATCTCATCAAGTGAAAATAAGATTATGGTTTCGCCTAGGGTTTATATTGAATTAGAAGAATCAAGCTCTGTCACTTTTGTTGAGCAGCATGAAGGGAACAGTAAGGAGTATTTATTAAATAGTTCTCTGATCATGGGAATAAAAAGAAATTCAAGAATGTGTCATATTCGTATCCAAAATAATTCTGGTAATACGTTCAACATTGGGAATATTCATGTTCATCAAGATAAAGAGAGTCATTATTCATTTTACCAATTTGCATATGGCTCAAAAATCGGAAGACTAAACCTTTTTACAAACCTTAATGGCAAGGGAGCAGAATGTTTTTTAAATGGATTAGCTCTTACCTGTGATCACCAACATTTAGATAATCATATTATTACAAATCATAATGCGCCAAACTGTACAAGCTCACAAAATTTTAAATCTTTATTGAATGATTCTTCATCAGGTGTGTTTAATGGTCGTACAGTTGTAAGTAAGGGCGCAGAAAAAACAGATTCGAACCAATCAAATAAAAATATACTTTTATCAAAAGGTTCCCTGATGAATTCGAATCCTCAACTTGAGATATATGCAGATGATGTAAAGTGTTCTCATGGCTCAACCACAGGTGCCTTAGATCGAGACGCCATTTTTTATATACAGTCCCGTGGTATTGATATGACATCTGCAAAAGCATTACTAGTTCGAGGATTTGTTTCTGAAATGATAGAATCCATATCTAATAAATACATTAAACAATATGTTATATCAAAGTTTGACTCATGGCTCAATGAGAACACAATTTGATGAGTGTCCAGAAATCATTAAGCGATCTAAATGATCTATTCATTATTTTCGATGATCCAAAAGATAAGTTTGTCCAACTCATGGATATGGCTAAAGAATCAGAAAAACTAACAGAAATAGAAAAGACTGATAGCAACAAGATATATGGATGTACTTCACAGGCATGGGTTGTAGCAGAAGATAACGGGGACGAGACCTATCGTATAAAAACAGATTCTGATGCATTAATAGTAAAGGGACTCTTAAGCATCTTAGAAAAAATATTCAGTGGACAACCTGTCAATGAAATATTATCAATAAATAGTATGGATATTTTAAAATCTGTTGGCCTAGATGGAATAATTACAAGCCAAAGAACAAATGGATTCTCTAATGCAGTAGAAAAGATCCAAGGACTAGTAAAATGAACGAGATACCATCAGAAGCAATCCGCCTATTACGTGATGTGGATGCATATGTAGTACCTTCAGGCGATGAAGTTAAGTTGCTTGCAGGTAATTTGGTTCGTATCACACAAGCTCTAGGAGGAAATTATACGGTTATAATGAATGGCAATATGGTTCAGATCACAGCAGAGAATGCTGATGCATTAGGGTTTGAGATCTCTGAACCAGATACTAATGTACCATCAGGAGATCTTGAACAACAGATCTGGGATCAACTCAAAACATGCTATGATCCTGAGATTCCCGTAAATATTGTTGAACTCGGATTGATCTATGATTTGAATATTGAGGATGTTGAAGAAGGTAAAAATATAGGAATTAAAATGACACTGACGGCTCCAGGATGTGGCATGGGTCCAGTCATAGCTGATGAGGTTGATCGCAAGGTCAATGGAATCGATGGGATAAATAATGTTTCGGTAGAATTAGTATGGGAGCCGATGTGGACCAGGGATATGATGAGCGAAGAAGCACAATTAGAACTTGGTATGCTATAGATGGAATTCTCTCTTAAAGATATCAAGCAGGACTTCCCAATATTTCATAATTCAGACCTTGTCTATTTGGATAGTGCATCCACGACACAAAAACCACAAGTAGTATTAGACCGTATTAGCTCAATGTATTCTGAAGCCAATGCAAATGTTCATCGTGCCCTCTACTCGCTGGGTAGCGTTGCCACTGAACGGTATGAGAATTCAAGAAAAAAAGTGTCTTCTTTCATCGGAGCAAACTCAGACAAAGAAATTATTTTTACAAGCGGCACCACTGAATCCATTAATCTCCTAGCTCACACCCTTACTGATAAACTGAAACCTGGAGATGAGATCCTTTTGTCTGAAATGGAGCACCATTCTAACCTAGTACCATGGCAATTAGCAGCAAACCGTACTGGTGCATCAATTTCATATATTCCGCTATCAAAAAAAGGTGAACTAGACCTCTCTGAACCAGAGCGTTATTTTAAGCCCTCGACAAAGATAGTATCTATTACACATGTTTCTAATGTTTTAGGAACCATCAACCCCTTAAAAAAAATATCTGAAATGGCACATGAGATGGGTGCTGTCTTTGTTGTGGATGGTGCCCAAGGCGCACCCCATTGTTCGGTTAATGTTAAAGAAATAGGTTGTGATTTCTACACATTTTCAGGCCATAAGATGTTAGGCCCTACGGGTATCGGTGTACTCTGGGGGAAATTGGAACTTCTAGAATCCATGGAACCATTTATGGGTGGTGGTGAGATGATAGAGACCGTTACAATGGAATCTTCTACATGGAATGAGGTCCCATATAAATTTGAAGCCGGTACACCTAATTTTGTTCAAGCCGTAGGTCTAGGTAGTGCTATTGACTATATAAATTCGATAGGAATAAATAATATTTCTGATCATGAGACAAAACTCACTGAGTATGCTCTTGAAAAACTAGCTGATATTGATAACTTTCGTCTGTTTGGTTCGCCGATTGATAGAACAGGTGTAATTAGTTTCAATATTGATGGAATCCATCCACATGACCTAGCACAATTCTTAAATGAAGATAATATTGCAATAAGAGTGGGACATCACTGTGCACAGCCTCTATTAGCAAGTCTAAATGAAACTTCAATTGGGCGTCTTAGCTTCTATCTATATAATAATGAGTCAGATATCGATAATTTTTGCGATTCGTTGACAAGGATCAAGGCATATTTTTAAATGGAAACAGTATTATTAGATGACTTTTTAGATGAGGGTATTATTCGCGAAAAGTCATTTCGCGAACAAGTAGACAATATGGACCTCAATAAATATCACGGTAAGAAAGTTATTATTAAAGGATGTGCTAGTGTGACGATCCCAACATGGGCATACCTCATCCTCACTGCTCAAATTGCACAGGTTGCTGATAAGATATATTATGGTGAAGCACGATATGCAGTTAAGATCTTTAACAAGCAAAAATAGTTATGTCTAAACAACGTGTAAGCTGGGGAACTTATTTTATGAATATTGCCCAAGAGGTAGCTACAAGATCTACTTGCGATCGAAAGCACGTTGGAGCAGTAATTGTTCGAGATAAGACAATTTTATCAACTGGGTACAATGGCAGTATAAAAGGGCTTCCTCATTGCGATGAGGCAGGGTGTGAGATGGTTGAGGGACACTGTGTTCGCACTACCCATGCAGAAGCAAATGCTATTGTTCAAGCGGCAAAGAACGGAGTTAAGATTGAATTGTCTGAAATATATGTTACCGCATCACCTTGTTATAATTGCTTTAAACTAATAGCAAACGCAGGAATTAAAATTATTTATTATAATGAGCTCTATCGTGATGAACGTATTTTTGAACGCGCCAAAGAAGTAGGCATTAAGTTGGTCAGTTTAGAAGATTAACATTAATTTTCGGTCATGAATGTCCGAAAGGTAAATTATAAAGATGAAAATGCACCTCATGAGTTTACGAGGTCTCTTCGTCAAACTGGATTTAGTGTACTAACTGATCATCCTGTGGATATGAATTTGATTGAAACTGTTTATTCTGAATGGGCAGATTTCTTTGCGAGTGATAATAAAAACAAATATCCTTACGATCCAGTTAGACAAGATGGCTTCTTCCCTTTTAAGACTGAGAATGCTAAGGGACAGTCTCTTAAAGATCTAAAAGAATTTTTCCATATCTATTCATGGGGAAGATATCCAGAGGAATTAAGTAATAAAACTTTGGACTTATACACGCAACTCTTGGAACTAACTGGCACTCTATTGGGCTGGATACAAATGGAAACTCCTAGAGATGTGAGTTCATTATTCTCAATGCCTCTTCCAGATATGGTTACAGATAGTAAGACCAACCTTCTGAGGATAATTCACTATCCACCACTTGATGGGAAAGAAGAGGATGGCGCGGTCAGAGGATCAGCGCATGAAGATATAAATTTAATCACACTCCTTGTCGCAGGAACCCAACCCGGACTACAAGTACAAGACACAAATGGGAATTGGCATGATATATCATGTGACCCAGGATGCTTAGCTATCAATGCCGGGGATATGCTTCAGGAAGCTTCACACGGTTATTTCCCTTCTACCACACACCAGGTAATTAATCCTGATGATCAGATAGATAATAAGAGTCGATTTTCAATGCCTCTTTTCTTACATCCTAGAGATGAGGTGGTCTTATCAAAAAAATACACTGCCAAAGAATATCTAGATGAAAGGCTCAGAGAGATCGGGCTAAAAGAATAGCATTATGAAAAAGTATCTCTTTTGCTTCTTACTAATTGCTGTGGCCAAGGGAGAAATCTATGATATATCCATACCGGAGAATGATACAGCCAGCTATAATTATGCTGACTTTAGGATATGGGTCAATGATTCAACAGATACATTAAGAGGCATCTATTGGTTCATGCACCCAAATAATGGAGATTCTCGCGATATAGTCACTGATAGTGCCTATCAGAGCTTAGTGGACAACCAAGGTTTTGCTTTATTAGGTGCACATATTTTTAATATGCATATGAATACTGGAATCGGTGATGCTGTTCTTGCTGCTATGGATTCTTTTGCCGTTCAAACTGGGCATGATGAAATATCATTCATACCTTTTTTTATCAACGGATACTCTTGGGGTGGGCAGTTTGGTTATCATTTCACAAAATGGATTCCCGAACGTGTTTTAGGGTTCATTACTCAAAAAGGCGGGTATCATGATACTACTGATGCCGGAGGAGCTATTGAGGTACCAGGACTCATGGTAATTGCTGAAAATGATGCTCAGTATCGTATTGATAATCTAACTGGAATTTTTTATGACCATCGTCCACAAGGGGCGAAATGGATATTGGCTATGGAACCAGATGTGGCCCACACCTTAGTGGTTGACTATACATTCCTTAATTCTTTTTTTAATACAGTTACAGACCTAAGACTACCTTCTTCACTTAATGTTTTTGAACCTGTCGTATTAAATATCATTCCAGATTCAATTGGCTGGTTTGGTAATCAAAACACATACACAATTGGGTCCTGGAATTGCTATAATGACGATATTGACTCATCATCCTGGTTCCCCTCAAGAGCAGTAGGTGAATTGTGGCAAAATTTTGTTACTGATCTCCCAACAGATACAAGTGTCTGTGGTCCTACATATGATAGTAGTTATGTTTTTTTTACAGTCGGTATTCATGGAGAAGAAGACGGGTCTAATTATACTATCACAACAAATAATAATGATCTCATAGATCAATGCCGGTCCCAGCTCGAACTTCCAGAAGATGATAGGGGTCTTCATGTAAATGGGTATTTAGACTATGGTGATGCGGGATTCAATGAACCATGGAACTGGCATATTATCCCTAACGAATGGGTACTTGCAGAGATGTCCATTGGCGTTTGCAATGGTTATCCAGAAGATATAGAAAATGACTTAGACTACTGGATTTATACAGTAGGGCAATTATGCAACTGGGGAAGTTTCATAAAAGAAGAGATAGAAACAGATCAAGATACACTTTACGCACCTGCCAATTTTGAATTGCATCCGCACGATTCTTTTGTTGAAATACTTTGGTCTCCGGTAGGTGATGATGTTCTTGAATATTATCTATTAGAACGATCTACAGATGAAAATTTTATTAATAATGTTCATGAAAATTACCTGATAACGAATTCCTATGAAGATCATCAAGTAGAATTCGATACAGAATACTTTTATAGAGTATCATACTATGCAGGAGGATGGAGCGAATACTCTGAAGTGCTTTCAATAACCTTGGAATGGATGGACCTTAAAAACCACAACCAATTACCCATTAATTATTCATTAGATCAGAACTATCCAAATCCATTTAACCCTACAACACAGATCAATTATGAACTCCCAGAAAATTCCCATGTGAACATAACTATTTTTGATATCCTAGGAAATATGGTATGTGATCTTGTAAGCCAAAAAGAGAGTGCTGGATATAAAACAATTGAGTGGAGAGCTACCAACCACCAGGGGCAACCACTATCAGCGGGAGTATATTTTTATAAAATAGAGGCGCAAAAGTTCATTGAGGTAAAAAAAATGATCTTAGTTAAATAAGATTTTCAGCTACAATATCTGCAACATCTTTTACTACAACCTCTTCCCTGCCTTCGGGGGTCATGGGACCCAATCCTTGCTTCATCATGCCATAACAAAAATTACAACCTGTTACAACAGTATCGACCTCTGATTCAATAACCTGTTCTGCGCGTACAAGGTGTGTACGCCCCTGTGTCTCCTTTTTCCACCAGAGTGCACCACCTGCACCACAACATAGTGTTTCTCTGCCACTTTCTTTCATCTCCTGGAATTCAGAGGTAGCCGATTGGATAGCCGTACGAGGCTCATCTACAATATCAAGGATACGTGATAGGTTGCAGGGGTCATGATAAGTGACTTTACCATTATCACCCATTTGGACCTTTATCTTTCCTTCTTCTATCAACCGCCCTACTACTTGTGTGTGATGCTCAACTGTATAATTAACTTTATCATATTTTTCATATTCTTTACCTAGGTTCACCGCACAATGTGGACATAATGTTACAACTTTTTTTGTTTCAGCGAGCTGCTCCATATTATGCTCTCTTAGCATTGTGTAGGTCAATTTATCACCAAGGCGATTCACTGGATCACCAGAACAGTGTTCTTGCTCTAACACTCCATAACTGACTCCAGCTGTATCTAGTATTTTTGTGAAATTCTCAACCGATCTGTTGAAATCAGGATCTAGACCGTGCCTCGCAAAACAACCAAGCCAGAGTACATATTCTTTATCTGATGTAAATACAGGAAGAGAATCAGCTAAGGCACTACCAGATGCCCCTTCTGTATTGCCTGTCTCTTGTAAATTAGTAAATAATTTTTGGTATTCTTGGGGGACTCTCCCTTCTACAAGGACTTCTAACCTTCTTATTTCATCAGACTTTTCGACATGGTTACCAACAGGGCATACTTCAGTACATGCCTGGCATGTGGTACATTCCCACCCTGCCTCAACATTGATCTTGTCTAAAACTGCTACGTCTTTATCTTGTAAAAGAGGCTCCCTCAAATCTAAAATAAAATGATTTTTTGGATCTAAAATACCTCCTCCTCTATTTGCAGGGCAAACATCTGTACAACGACCACATTCTACACATGAAAAAATATCCAATGCTTGGTTCTGAGTTAACTTTGTAAGATCATTAAGCATTTCATCTAATTCATCTTCATCTCCTTCCAGATCAATATGCACTGCTGTGTGATCGGGTTGATCAAAAGGCTTGAAGAAAATATTAAATGGTCCAAGTACAAGGTGTAGGTGTTTACTCCTTGGAATAAGAAAAAGAAAAGCCAAAATAACAATAGAATGAATCCACCAATTAACTTTCCATAAGTATTGGGATATGTCCATTTCACCTAGTAAGTATGTTGCCATTAGAGTAACAATAAAAAAAGCAACTAGGCCAGAAGTTGGGGATAGTTTTCCTAATGCTTTAGGTTGAGTTATAAACCTCCTGTAGCTCAGAGAAAGGATACCAAAAATAACTAGGATTGAAAAAGGAATGACTACATATGAATATGCTTTATGAGCAGATTCAGATAATAATGGTTTATAAAAACCAATAAAAAAATGGTCAAGTGTAATGACACCAAATACTAGAAAACCCCAGAATACCAGAGCATGCATTATCCCAGGCCATGGTCGCTCTCGAATCACTTTTTCATGAAGTATTACCTCTCTGAATACTCGCAATAAACGTTCTGGGAATCTATCAAATGGAAGTGACCCAGTCCCCTTAAGCACAATAGCTAAACGGCGGTAGACCTCAAATGAAAATGACCCAACTGCTGCTGCAGTTAGTACAGCAAGAATAAATTTTTCAACAGGTAGAAAAGTAATAGAGTCCATCGACCCTTTATTTATTATTTAGAGCTTCAATTAATTTGGGAATGATCTCTAAAACATTTCCTACAACTGCATAGTCAGCAAGTTCGAAAATAGGCGCATCAGCATCTTTATTGATCGCTAAGATATTCTTTGAACCCTTCATACCAACCACATGCTGGATAGCACCTGAAACTCCCAGAGAAAAATAAAGTTTAGGTGCAACATTATGACCTGAGCTTCCAACCTGTCTGAATGAATCTATCCAGCCAGAGTCAACCACTGGACGGCTTGCACAAACCTCAGCACCTATTGCTTTTGCTAATTCAAAAGCAATAGGCACATTCTCTTCTTTTTCTATGCCTCTGCCAACACTTACAAGCACTTCAGCGCTTTCCAGATCCACATCACCCGTGGCCTCTTGGAAAGGTTCTTCTGATACAGAACGAACTTGAGAGCTATCTAGTTCAACATCAAACGCTCTTGCAGAACATGAGCCTCCCCTTATTTCTTCATCATTGAAAGCAGCAGACTGAAAACTAAGAATTATTTGATCTGAGGCTGATGATAATGAGGCATTGAGCTTTGCATTAAGGACCTGCTTAACAAATCCTTCATCAGAAAGCGAAACAATATCTGGAATGAATGGGATATCCAACTTAGCGCTGACCCTGGGCATAAAGTCTCTGGTCTGATAAGTATGTCCTGCTACTACTAAAGCTGGCGACTCCGCCCTAATAAGCTGTATTACAGTTTCAAAATAACCATCTGCACTGTAGGATGATAAAAGCTCATGTTTTGCAGTAAATACCTCCTCCAGGTCATAGCTAGATAATTCACTGGCTAAGGTATCTGCATTTTCACCAATAGCTAATGCAGCGACCGAAGACCCTAATTTTTGGGCACCTGCAATTGCCTCTCTACTTAAACGATGTAGAGAACCTTGACTTTCTTCAAGAATAACTAAAACATCCACGTACTATATCACCTTTATCTCTGATTTTAATATTTCAACAATGCGTTCGACCGCTGCATCCACTTCCCCATCTATGACCTCTGAATGCTTGGATGTTTGAGGAACAAATACCTTATCTACCGATTGACAGTTACTACTAATATCAAGTTCTGTACACGAAACGGTCTTGATCTCTTTTTTCTTGGCACCCATTATACCCTTTAAGGACGGATACCTTGGTGTGTTTAGACCCGATTGTATGCTAATAGAGGCTGGGAGCGGGAACTCAACCCATTGGAACCAACCTGATTCTAGCTCTCTCTTAAGTCTTATGTGGCCATCTTTTATATCCGTTTCGACAGCTAGTGTCGCAGTAGAAATACCAAGCATTTCGCCGATCAAAACACCCGTCTGCCCCATCCCTGTGTCATCAGACTGGAGTCCTGTTAGAACAAGGTCAAAATTTTCATCTTTTAAAACAGCTGTAAATCGCTTTGCTATATGTAGTGGGTCTTTTTCTATAGGCCCTACCTCTTCAATATGAATGCCACGGTCTGCTCCCTTTGCAAGCCCTTCTCTTATCACTTTCTGAACCCGATCAGGTCCCATACTCACAACAACAACCTCTCCATCTCCTTTCCCCTCTTTTATCAATAATGCTTCCTCTAATGCAAAGTTGTCTGGAGGGTTCATAACAAAGGTCACAGATTCTTCATCTACCCATGTTCCATGATCATTAATTGGTAGAGCAGATTCTGGTCCAGGTACCTGCTTAACTAATACAGCGATTTTCATTTATAGATTTATAAAAGGATATTTGAGTTAATTTAGGGCTCTAATTTAAATGGCAGATGGAGCTACACCAACAATGATCGAAGAATTATGGACAAGAATCATTTTAGAATCATTCTTTATTCTAGGTAGCATTATTACACTTTATTGTCTTTTCATTCTTTGGGCAAGAGTCAGCTATAGAAACTCAAAAAAACCAGAAGAATGAAAATTCTTTGAGGATTCAAAATTCTTAGATAGATTTTCGTACACAGAAGATTCTTTAATCCGAATCCTGTTCAACATAATCATAAATGGAGCAAATATGACTAAAATGATAAAATCTTTATTACTATTCTCATTGGTCTCTGGAGTATTATACGCCCAGAGTTTGCAGGGGAATGTGAATTGCGTAGGTGCTGTTGTAGAATACACTTACGTTGCAAGAGCAATTGAAAGCCCTGAAGATTCTGCAAACGGCGTCGGTTATCAGGTAACAGGGTCTTGGCCCAGTTCCGCTGCTGCCGCTGCTGGAATGGGCTATACTCGTGTTCTGGCATCCTTTGAAATTGGAGATACAGTTACAACAGCATTGGTTCCATTGGTCACCCCTGAGCTTTTAGCATTTGCTGGGGTAGCAATGGATGTAGATCTTAATGATGATGGTACCTTTACTATAAATGAAGGTAGTACCTATCCTACAACCGAAGCAGAGAATTGCTCTACCTTTTCAACTGTGCCTCCAGTTTCTGAGAATGGAACCTGGACCAGCACTCCTGGATTTGACCACCCAGATGACCCTTATGTTCATTCAATGGGGTGGGGAATTTCACTTTCAGATGTTTTTGCGCAATTTGGCGCTGCAGATCTAGTGAATGGCCAATATGGTGTTGACTACGGCGTAGGAACAGATATGGAAAATTGGGGTATGGTCACTATTACATATGATGATGAAGCGCATACCACTCCAAGTGAACTTGAAATTTTCTGGGAAGCGCATGATGGTGTATCATCTGGTCTTGGTGTAAATGATGATGGTCTCAAAAATGACTTTGTTGGTCTACCTGTCGCTCCAGCTGATACAGTCACCATTGCAAATATGGAAGCATATCTAGCTTATGTTCATGAGGATACAAGCTTATGGTGGAACCTAGGATGGACTGGAAGTGATGATGATTTCTTCCCAGTTTTATCTGGACCCGGTCACCCTATTGATCCTAGTGATGATTCCACTTTTGAAGTTGATCCTTTTACAGGTGACACAACTCCTGCAGGAATTATAACAGCCAATAGAGGATACCTATTCGATCCTACTGGAGCATTGAGTGGAGGAGATGGCATACCATTCAGTGGTGATGAGGCCTTAGCACCTACTGGTTACTTTTTTACTTTTAATTTTCTTGAAGCTAGCAGTGTTTTCGCTGGTGTTCTTGATGCCGTTCTAGCAGCAACCAGTGACTTACAGACGTCTCTTACTGCTGCTGCTGACTCTGTTGCATTTATTTATTTAGATGCAGAATCATCAGCTGCAATTGGTGCAGGCGTTGGTCAAGCCCTTTATGATGAATATGCTGCATGCTTAGGCGCAGGTGGTTCATCAGATGCTTGTGCCGCTGTTTTCGAGAAAGGTCCAACAGCAACTCTTTTAGCTGTTCAATCAGCTTGTGATTATGAATGTGGCGTAGATGATTCAGGCTGGGATTTTGATGAGGAATATGAGACAGGAAGAATGGTCTTTGAAATAGACAACTCTTGTGTTCCTGATAATACCACTCAAAGGGTGAATACTTTTTGGGTATATACTGGCACAACAGAAGTGGATGAGGATGCACCAGTTGCTGAAGAGTTCACTTTATATGGTAACTATCCAAACCCATTCAACCCAAGTACAAAGATCAGATTCGCAACTGAGAAATTCTCTGATGTAACTGTAAATATTTATTCAGTATTGGGTGAAAAAGTTGCAACAGCACATGATGGTGAACTTTCATCAGGAACATATGATATTACATGGTACGGTTTAGATAATAACGGTAATAAAGTTCCAAGTGGAGTTTATTTCTACGAGGTGCGCTCTGATAACCGAATCCAAAAAGGAAAAATGTTACTCCTAAAATAGCATTTTAACTTAGAAAATATCAGACACATTTTAAATTCAAACAGCCTCGTCAAACGAGGCTGTTTGGTATCTTGAGGTTAATATTGAGGCTAATATATTTTATAATAATAGCTAATGCTTTTCTATTTGCAAAGGATAGTGTTATCAAGGGTAAGGTAACTGATTCCTTAAATGGCTCTGCCTTGATCGGTGCGAATGTGGTGGTTGAAGGTACAAATCTAGGAGCCGCCACAGATGCTGGAGGGGAGTATATCATCAAGCAATTAGACCCTGGTACCTATACGATCATGGTCTCTTACATTGGCTATCAGAGCTACAAAGAAACCATTAATTTGAATCGTGGTCAAAAGCTATCGAAAAATCTTGTCCTCAAGCCAGAAGCTATTGAAATGGAAACATATGTGGTTACAGCATCAAGGCGAAGAGAACGAGTAGAAGATGCACCTGCAGCTATTTCTGTTATCTCAAAAAGAGAGATACGGAGAGAGAGTAATACAAACCTCGGTGATTATTTAAAGGGAACAAAGGGAATCGACTTTACTCAGTCAGGCATTGATAGTTATAATATGACAGCTCGAGGTTTTAATTCTTCTTTTAGCTCGCGTCTTTTAACATTGACAGATGGACGAATGGCGAACGTACCTTCACTGAGACTCACAGCCTATAATGTTATTCCTGTTTCTTTTGAAGATGTCGAACAGATCGAGGTCGTTTTAGGTCCATCCTCAGCACTTTATGGTCCCAATGCCCACAGTGGTGTTCTTAACATAGTCACGTCATCTCCTTTAAGATCAACCGGCACATCCATTAACATCCAAGGTGGTTTACTAAACCAGACGGATACTGAACTATTAAAAAAATTAACTTTTAGAACGGCCCATAAATTTGGAGATATTGGATTGAAACTGTCGGGTGTAGCTCTTGCTGGTCAGGACTGGACACATTTTAACCAAGATGAAATTGAAGGGCACGATCCCGCATTTATTGGAAGGCCAAATCTTAAACATGATCGGCTGGATAAAGGTGGTATCCTAGCTCCATCGAGCGATAATAATCCAATTTTTAATCAGGATATGATCGATTTTGTTGAAGGAGCTGATGAATCCTGGCTCGGTTATTATTGGGGGGACTACATTTCAGAGTCAGGAGGAGAAGATGGGTCGCCCGTCATTACACAACAAATGATCGAATTAGCCTCATCGGACCCATTCAATCGTTTTACCCTTCCAAATGGAATGGTGCTGTGGTTTGTAACACAAGACAGATTAGGTAAGATATATGCAGATGGTATAGATAATGATGGAGATGGTGCGATTGATGAACAGATCGACATAGGCATCGATGATGAAGAAGAGGCATGGGTAGATGGAGTCGATAATGATGGAGATGGTCTCATAGATGAGAGTGATGAATTAGGAAGTGCATGGTTAGATCGATTTGGTTCTCAGACTGATGTTGCTAATTTGGAAGCAGCAACTACTGTCTATTCTAGACCAGATAGTACATTCAGTGTTGTAGATGATCTTCACAAATCTGGCTTTGGTGATTACACATATGACTCTGATGGCAGAATCGTGTTCGATACAAACGATAATGGTGTTTATGATGATAATTGGGGTACAAATGGAATCGATGACGATGGTGATTGGGGCCCTTATAAAGATGATCTTGGTAATGCTTATGATGTGCCTCACGAACCATTTACAGATCTAAATGGTAATGGTCTTTATGATAGTGATGTTGGAGAAGGTTATGCAGATATCTTAGGGACCTTAGTTCTACTTGATTTTGGACTCGATGGTATCCCAGCAGATGATGCTAATGGAGATGGAGATTATGATGATGAGGGAGATACCCCTCCAGATTATGGAGAGGGTAATGGTGTCTGGGATGGCGAGACCTATGAAAATCTAAATGGTAACAATCAGTGGGATATTTTTGATAATAATGATAATAATGGCGATGGCCTTCCTAGTCCTGGTGAAAACGGTGTTGATGAATTTGATGAGAGAGATTTCTCACTGAATTATGGTAATAATAGTAACGTATATAAAGACGCAAATGATGATGGTATTGAAGACTACCCTGTTTTCAATGTCCGTAATTATAGATATGACCTAAGAACTGATTGGGAACCAAATTCTGATTTTTCATTAAGCTTATCTCATGGCTTTGCTTGGGCAAGAAATATTAATATTACAGGGATTGCAAGATACCTTGCAGATGGTTGGATTTACAGATACTACCAAAGCAGATTGCGATGGAAAAATCTTTTTCTACAATCGTACTTGAATACTAGCTATTCTGGAGACCCATCAAATCCAACAAGAAATCTAGCTACAGGTAGTATTATATACGACAGATCCAAAAAATTTAGTTTTCAATTGCAGCACCTAAACGAATGGAAAGATGGGGATATAAGATTTGTATGGGGTATGGATTATTTCTTAACAATGCCCGATACTAGAGGCACCATACTTTCAGATAAAGACCTAAGTGATAGGCGCGATAATAATGGAAATGGTGAAGCAGGTTCACCTTATGTTTTTGATGACAAGAATGATGATACATGGTATGATGATGGAGAAAGATTTACCAGATGGGCGACTGATGATCTCTCACAATTTTCCTCGCTTACTGATTCTACAGACTCTGATGTTGTCTTTGGAGCAATTTCAGATGGGTTGGATAATGACAGAGACAGTGATGATTTTACAGACTTAAATCAAAATGGAATCCCAGATTATACAGATTCTAATCGTAATGGTGAGTATGATATAGGTGAGACCATCGAGCCCGGCGTTCGATGGCTAGGCGGGCAAAATTTCTATGTTTACGCTGATGGTTTAGATAATGATGGTGATGGGAAAATAGATGAAAACATAGATGAGGGTATAGATGAGGCCTCAGAGGATAATAGATATACTGTTAATGAATTAGGCGCATATTATCAGATAAATTGGAAGATCAATAAAAAGTGGGAACTGATACAGGCTACAAGGCTTGATGCACATGATCGGTTAACAGACGTGATACAATTTAATAATCAAGGCTATGGGATGGGCTATAGTCCATTTGACTGGAAATTTAATTTTAATAATTTTTTTGGGAGACTGCAGATATCTCCAAAAGTTGGTCTTGTACATCGACCGAAAGAAAATCAAAATTTTAGATTAACCTGGGCAAGAGCTTTTAACACCCCAACCAATCAAGCTCTTTTTCTTGATATCTTTGTGACACGCGTTTCTGTATTTAAAGTATATGCTCAGGGAGCTGACGGAGGGTACGTATTCCCTAGAGATTCTATTGGAAATCCGTATTACTATAAACCTTATGAAGGGGTTTATGACGTAGTAGACACCAGTAATTCAATATATTTCTATCCTTCTACTGATCCAAAGATCGATGGATTCTATGGTAAACAGGTGAATGACCTACCTGAGATCCAACCAGAGGTCGTTAACACCCTTGAGTTTGGTTATAAAGGCAGGTTAAATAATTTATTATTCGGTACTTTGGATATATATGCCAGTAGTTACAGTAGTTTTGTAAGTCCTGTTACTTTCATAACTCCTATTGTTATCGAGAAATCTATTTTGGAAACAGACTATAATGGTGATGGTGTATTAAATACAATTGAGGATATAACTGATAATGAGATTCCTGATCAGGAAGATTATGATGAATCCTTTAATCACTGGCGTGGAGCGATAAAAGGTGTTACGGCGATGGATACTATTCCAGGATACACACCCCCCGTTGTGGTTGGTTATATTAATTATGGTGAAGTTGATATGTGGGGTCTAGACGCAAGCCTTACCGCGCTATTAAATCTAGAGTGGTCAATTGATGCAAATTACTCCTATCTTGGTATGAATGAATTTTTAAATCCCATTACAAATGCTATGGATCCTATCAATGCACCGCGACATAAGATGGGTATGAAACTTCAATATAATTCTAGAAAAATGCCAATTACAGGTTCCTTAAATGCAAGATATGTTGATGGTTTTAATTGGTCTTCCGGTATATACTTTGGAGAGATCAAACCCTACACCCTTTTTGATGTTCACTTTGGCTACAAGTTTAATGATTATCTTAAAGCAAACTTCACTATAACTAATCTACTCAATCATTATCATACAGAAATAATTGGTGGTCCTTCGCTTGGAAGAGTTTTACTTTTAAGAATGCAAACTACATTTTAAGTTTAATCCTATTATCAATTTTCTCATCTGGAATAAAATATTGGATGAGAAATTCCACGTGGTATTTTGAGAATTGAACTTATCTATTCGATATTTAATTCATGAATAATTATGGTGTGACGCCTAGGAAGATGATTGAATAAAAGGAATGAACCAACACAGTTTTAAAACAATGGACAATGATAAGAAAGTAAAGATCGGGTGTGCATCTGCGTTTTGGGGTGATACAACTACTGCCGCAAAACAACTTGTTGAAAAAGGTGATATAAATTATCTTGTATTCGATTTCCTCGCAGAGGTCACCATGTCCATATTAGCCGGAGCAAAAAACAAAAATAAGGATATGGGCTATGCTACTGATTTTGTAAAGCAACTAGCTCCACTTTTAGACCAGGTCAAGAAAAAAAATATAAAAGTGATCTCTAATGCAGGCGGAATAAATCTGAATGACTGTCGAAATGCATTAGTGAATGAGGCTGAAAAAGCAAAAATTGATCTAAAGATTGCAATTGTTACTGGCGATGACCTAATGAAAAAATTGCCAAAACTAATAGAGCTTGGAATTAAAGAAACTGAGACTAGCGAGCCACTTCCTGATTCTTGTTTAAGTATCAATGCATACCTTGGTGCTCCTGGAATAGTAACGGCCCTTGAACAAGGAGCTGATATTGTGATTACAGGTAGATGCGTTGATAGTGCCATGGTACTGGCACCTCTTATGTATGAATTTGACTGGTCTGTGGAAGATTATGACCTACTATCAGCTGGAAGTCTAGCTGGGCACATTATTGAATGTGGTGCTCAATGCACTGGTGGAAATTTTACAGATTGGAAAATAGTTGATGGCTTTGATGATATGGGATTTCCTATTATTGAGGTTAGGCCTAATGGTGATTTCATTGTTACTAAACCTGAAAATACTGGTGGAATGGTTACTTTTGGCACAGTTGCAGAACAATTTTTATATGAAATAGGAAACCCTTCAGAATATTTTCTCCCTGATGTCATCTGTAACTTTACTAAGGTGACCATAGATGACCTTGGTGATGATCGTGTGCTGGTGAAGGGAGCTATTGGTTCAGCGCCTACTGACCAGTATAAGGTCTCAGCAACTTATATGGATGGTTACCGTGTAGCAGGAACTCTCGTGATCGGAGGCGATTCTGCAAAAGAAAAAGGTGACTTGATTGCCAATGCAATCATAAAAAAATGTGAACGTATTCTTTTAGATGAAGGCTTTGAACCATTTAATAGCACATCGTATGATCTTATAGGCACGGATTCCATATATGGACCAAAGAAAGCTAAGGAAAATTCTAAAGAGGTAGTACTAAGATTGGTGGCAACTCACTCTGAAAAAGATGCTCTTATTATCTTATCTAAAGAAATGGCCCAAGCAGTGACAGGTATGGCTTCTGGTGTGATGAATTATCTTGGAGGACGTCCTCCTGTCTCTTCTTCGATACATTTATTTTCTTTTCTTTTCCCTAAAGATCAGCTATCTATAATGGTAGACCTAAATGATAACTTCACCACGGTTGATGTCCCATCCAGCAATGGCTATGTCGCTGCGCCAGGTAATGAACGGTCGATGCAACATGATTCAAATGAAGAAATGAAAATTTTAGTACCATTAATAAAACTTGCGTATGCTAGAAGTGGTGATAAAGGTGACCATGCAAATATTGGTGTCATAGCAAGGCAACCAGAGTTTCTACCATTTATTCAAAGTGCCCTTACATCAGATACTGTATTAAAATACTTTGGACACGTCGTCAAAGGTGATGTTCTAAGCTGGGATGTCCCAGGTATTAATGGAATTAATTTTTTATTAAAAAACTCTCTTGGTGGAGGTGGTATGGCAAGCTTGAATATTGATCCACAGGGAAAATCCTATGCACAACAACTTCTTGATTTTCAAATCCCTATTTCAGATGAGATTGCTAGCAAGCTAAACTAATTATAAACTATTTAAATCCCTAAGATTGAGCAGGATAAACAAAAATCAAAAATGATGTAAACCAGGAATAATTATATGAAAAAACTTCCAGAGACCAAAAGTTGCATTTTAGAACTTGATAATGGCTGGTTAACAATATGGTTTAATCGACCTGAAAAAAGAAACGCCTTATCCGATACTTTGCTGAATGATATTAAAGATACAGTCGAATCTGTAAATAATGACAGATCAATAAGAGGTATAATATTTCGAGGGAAAGGAGGAAATTTTTGTTCTGGTGCTGATCTGGATGGGATAAAAAAAATAGCCTCTTCAGGTAAAAATGCACGGGATCTTGCCATTAATATGAGTATGACTGCAGGTTCAACTTTCGAGGTCATCAATAAATCACCACAGATCACAGTCTCAGTGGTTGAAGGATCTAGTATGGCTGGTGCTTTTGGTATTGCCTGTGCAACCGATCTACTTATCACAATGTCAGATGCGAGTTATGCACTAACTGAAACAAAAATTGGTTTAACGCCGGCACAAATAGCCCCTTATGTATTAAATAGGCTTGGCTTTGCCCAAGCTAAAAGACTCATGCTTTTTGGGAGTCTATTCGATGGGAATGAAGCATTCAAAATGGGTATGGCAGACCACATTGCTTATGACGAAGGCCAACTTAAAGAGCTTATTGGTAAGGTAAAATCTGACGTTAGAAAATGTGCTCCAAATGCCATTTCAATAACAAAAAGAATTATTGCTCAAAATCATTCTGTTGATCCTCAAAAAGCAGCAGAACTTTTTGCTGATTGCGTTACCCATAAAGAGGGCCGTGAAGGCTTCGCCTCCTTTTTTGAAAAAAGGAAACCGTACTGGAGTTAGGTTTGATAAAAAATTTTAGAGCATTAGTTACAAAACAAAATAAAGATGGTGCGTTTGAAAATATTATTGAACAAAAAACTACAAAAGAACTACCAGAGGGTGATTTATTAATTAGGGTAGAATACTCATCCTTGAATTATAAAGATGCTCTTGCTGCTTCAGGCGTAAAAGGTATAACAAATAAATATCCTCACACACCTGGCATAGATGCAGCGGGTGTTGTGGAAGAATCGAACAATATTGCCTTCCCTCCTGGGGCCTCTGTAATAGTAACAGGTTTTGATCTTGGTATGAATACCAGTGGAGGATTTTCAGAATACATTCGTGTGCCAAGTGAATGGGCAATAAAGTGCCCTGATAATCTCACAACTAAGGAAGCAATGATGATAGGGACAGCTGGTCTAACTGCTGGTCTGTCCACTTTATCAATCGTTGAAGATCTAATAATTGAAAATGCAAAAATAATTGTGAGCGGTGCTACAGGTGGTGTGGGCAGCATAGGAGTTAAACTATGCTCTCAACTTGGAGCCAAGGTCACTGCAATTACCGGGAAAGTAGAAGAAACAGATTTTTTAAAGGAACTTGGTGCATTAGAGATCATTGATAGAAATGACTTTATTGATAATACCCGACTCCCTTTAAGCAAAGGGATGTACGATGCGGCAATTGATGTAGTTGGCGGGAATATATTATCCTCTATAATCGCAAGTATGCACTATAATGGGATAATTACAATATGTGGTAATGTAAGAAGTCCAAAATTTGAAACATCAGTTTTCCCATTTATTCTAAGGGGCAATAGTTTGATTGGCATTGATTCTGCTAAACGTAATTTAGAGGATAGGGAAAATGTCTGGAATCATTTTGCCACAAATTGGAAATTAAATGAATTAGATAAAATATGTAATACTGTTGATCTTGATGGAGTCATTCCTGAGATTAAAAAAATCCTTAAAGGAGAGCAGACTGGTCGAGTATTACTCCAATTATAATCAATACATAAACTAAAATATGCTTCAAACTATCGACACAGTAGATAAAACTGTAATTGTATGGATTCATAATAACCATAATTATATCCTGGATTATTTAATGCCAATTATAACTGATGCTGATAATTGGGTCTTACCGATCTTAGCTCTAATATTATATCTTGGTATAAAATGTGGTAAAAGAGGTAAGATCACTTTAGTGTTATTGATCTTTGCTCTTGCATTAACAGATAGCATATGTGCACAACTATTGAAACCATTCTTTGAAAGAATTAGACCTTCACATATAGGTCTTGATGGCTTAAATCTACTGGTTTCTAAAGGTGGTAAATGGAGTATGCCATCAAATCATGCTGCTAATATTTTTTCATTTGCAGTTATTTTATCTTATTTCTATGAAAGATATAAAAGGCCATTATTTATTCTAGCATTTCTAATCTCATTTTCTCGTGTGTACGTTGGAGTTCATTACCCAAGTGATGTAATAACTGGGTCAATATTTGGGTATGCGTTAGCTTGGCTAGTACTTACCCTATGGGTTATTTTAAAAATGAGGGAATTAAAGAGAAGACAGTCTTGGGTTTGGTATGAGGATACCCCTCCGATTTTTAAAGACTAATTTGGGAGTACATCCTCAGAAGGTTTAACACCAAAACCTGAGAAACCTTCATCTCTGTTAGGCATTTTGATCTCACCATTTTTAGCTTCAAATTTTTTAATATTATCATTTAGGGCAGCTAGATAGGCTTTTGCATGCTGTGGAGCCATGATAATTCTTGAGTGAACTTTTGCCTTAGGTACACCTGGAAGTATCCTGGTGAAATCCATGACAAATTCAGCAGGAGAATGGGTCACAACAACAAAATTAGCGTATTCTCCAGAACTAACTTTTTCATCCAATTCAATATTTATTTGTTGGACATTCTTTTTTTCTTTACTCATTCTTATTTGCCCCCCTTATTAGCACTAAAGTCTCTTTCATTGAACTCTTCCCAGTCATCATTGATACCATCAAATTGTGTATAATCCTTTATACCCTCATCTTCTTCAACATTCTTTGGATGTAATTCATTCTCGTAAATATTAAAGAGATCTTTTCTCTTTTCATATTCACTTGGGTCGCCCTCCTCCTCTTTCGTCTGATCAAGGTCGTCAACATCATCGCTATAAACCTCTTGGTCAAAAAAGTCTAAGTTGTCAACTATTCCATTGGCCATTAAGAACTCTAAAAAATCAAGATATTTTCTATTCTTAAGATCAGCTGCGCAATGGGGACATTTAAGGGATTCCCTAAGATCAATTTCTTCAATAGTGTTTTCGCAAACAGGGCAGATTAAGCCTTCAAGCATATGTTTTTCTCTCTAAAACTGGCGGATAATATAATTGCCCGTATTTGCGGTGGCAATACTTTTACAAACTATAAAAAAATATTATTAGTTATTGGTCTAAACCTAATATTTTCTCAATTGTTATATAATTATCCTCTAAAAAACTATTTTCTGAAAAATCTATTACCACAGTATACAGGTAATTTGAAATAGGCGATGAAAAGCCGACTTTAATAGGTATATCTAATCTCATGCATAATAATGAAAGGGGCTGTTCAATAGATCGATTGAGATCGACCAAGGCATTATAGTTGAAATCACTGAACTTTTTAATAATCTTATCAAAATCTAACATACCAAACCAATTTAGATCAGTATCTGAAAATGTAATGGTATCACTTTTTAAAATTGCATGGTAATGATACAAAGCATTTTCATGAACAATAAATTTTACATCAATTGTATCTTGATTTAGACTCTTTTTAATGAAGTGCGAGACAACCTGTGCAAGTTTTTTTTCAGAAGGTAGTAAGAATAGAACACTCTTTACTCCTTTACCTCCACTGCTAATCTTTACTAAAGAATCAGCCTTAGGCTTTGAATAAAAGATCTTGTTCCATATCAATAGCGCCCTTATTCGCAATGGGATTTTCATATCAGAATATAAGGAAAGGTTGCCCCTACTAAAACTATCAGTAGATAGTAATCTTATAAGAATTCATGTATAAATTTTAGATAATTATAAAGGTAACAGTTTTTAATGTCATTTAATAAAAAGCTTCTCTGGGGTGGATTAGGATGGGTTTTTGCAGGGCCGATAGGTGCTATTCTAGGATATACCTATGCATCTATGAGTAAAAATCAATCTTCTCAGTGGAGTCAACCACGATCTCAAACTAGACACGGAGATTTTGTTATCTCTGTATTGGTCCTTTTTGCAAAGGTAATGAAAGCTGATGGACAATTACTAAAGTCTGAATTAGATTACGTTAAAAAGTTTTTAAGACAACAATTTGGCGTCCAACAAACGAAAGAGCTAATGGTTGTTTTTAAGGATATACTTAGTCAGGAATATCCCTTAAAAGATGTTTGCAGGCAAATTCAACGATCCATGGATCATCCGAGCCGATTAGAATTAATACATATATTATACGGCCTTTCCGCCTCAGATGGTCATGTCCACCCTGATGAGGTTCATATTATCCAAACAATAGCAAATTATCTAAATATCAACAATAATGATTATGAGTCGATCAAAGCGATGTTTGCCAGAGACGAAGAGGCCTCTTACAGGATCCTTGAGATATCAAAGTCAGCATCAGATACTGAGCTGAAACGTGCTTTTAGAAAAATGGCGAATAAGTATCACCCTGATAAAGTTTCCCATTTAGGAAAAGAAATGCAAAATCTTGCTGAAGAAAAATTCAAAGCTGTCAATGATGCATATCAACAAATAAAAAAGGATCGTCAAATATCGTGAAAAAAGAGATGCCTGGAGAATATCCTTTCACCCGTGGGCTATACAAAGATATGTATAGAAATAAGACATGGACAATGCGGCAGTATGCTGGGTTTACATCTGCAAAAGAATCAAATAAGCGATTTCTTGACCTTATTGAACAAGGAGTTACTGGGCTTTCCGTCGCCTTCGATCTACCGACGCAGATAGGATATGACTCTGACCATCTAATGTCTTCTGGAGAGGTTGGCAAAGTTGGTGTTCCTATTTCTATTCTTGACGATATGGAAATACTGTTCAATAAAATACCGCTCGATAAAGTATCTACTTCTATGACGATTAACTCTACTGCTCCAATTTTATTAGCCTTGTATATTGTTGCGGCAGAAAACCAAGGCATTGCAATAAATAAATTAAGTGGAACTGTTCAGAATGACATTTTGAAAGAGTATTCTGCACGGGGCACATACATATATCCACCTGGGCCATCAATGAGACTGGTTACAGATGTCATGGAATTTTGTGAACATAATATTCCAAATTGGAATACAATTTCAATTTCAGGTTATCATATTAGAGAAGCTGGTAGCACTGCCGTGCAAGAACTTGGATTCACTTTTTCAAATGCTATCGCTTACGTAGAGGCAGCTATAAGTAAAGGTCTTGATCCGAACAAGTTTGGGCCGAGGCTCTCTTTTTTCTTCAACTCCCATAATGGATTCCTTGAAGAAATAGCAAAATTCAGAGCCGCAAGGAAACTATGGGCAAAAATAATGAAAGAACGCTTTAAAGTAACGAATGAAAAAGCGTTGTATTGTAGGTTCCATACTCAAACAGGTGGTTCCACTCTTACTGCCCATCAGATTGACAACAATGTAGTACGAACCACCGTCCAAGCCCTTTCTGCTGTCCTTGGTGGCACTCAATCATTACATACGAATAGCAAAGATGAAGCCTTAGCGTTACCATCTGATGAAGCAGCGCAAGTAGCCTTAAGGACCCAACAGATCATTTTTGCTGAAACTGGAATATCTGAATACCCTGATCCATTTGGTGGAAGTTATGTTATAGAGAAAATGACAGAAGACTTTGTTGATGAGGCATCATTTTTAATAGAAAAGGTCGACTCGATGGGAGGAGCGATTTCAGCTATTGAGAATGGATTTGTGGATAATGAAATAACTAATAGCGCATACCAATATCAGAAAGAGATTGAAAATAATAAGAGATTTATAGTAGGTGTAAATTTTCATGCGACTCATGAGAAAACAAAACAAAATCTGCTTGATATCGATCTGAAAAAAGTAAATAAGCAAATAAATGATCTAAAAAAACGAAAGTCTGAGCGGGATAATAATAAGGTTGGAAGTTCACTAAACGACTTAGCCTCTGCTTCAAATAATGATGATAATATTATGCCTTTCGTGATCGATTGCATAAAAAATAAATGTACACTTGGTGAAATTGCAGATACATTCCGGAAAGTTTTTGGTGAATACCACTAAATCTAATTACTACACTTTGAGAAAATTATCCAAAATTATATCTCTGGTCATTAATCCTTTGGTCGTAGCACCCTTCACCTTCGGCTTAATTATATATAATGATCAAACGCTTATTTCAAAAAATTTAATTTTTTCTGTTTCCATTTTATTCACAAATATTCTTCCTCTATTAACCATATTATACTATAGAAAAATAGGAAAACTATCTGCATTTGATGCACCATTACGCGAGCAAAGAATAGAACTCCTTGTTATCGCTGCAATGTATAATGCGGTTGGTTTTATCTTTTTAGAATATCTTGGAGCATCACTAATTGTAAAAGGACTCATGTTCTGTTATGCAATTAATACTGCTGTTGTATGGCGCATTACCAGATACTGGAAAATATCAATCCATATGGTAGGTATTGGTGGTCCAATTATCGCACTTTGGTTCTCAGGTTTTCAATATCCTATTTTAATGGGAGCTATAGTAATTCTAGTTGGTTTAGCACGGATTTTACTAAGAGCTCATACACCAGCTCAGGTAATAACAGGTACAGTACTTGCTATGGGACTGGCTTATATTGAATTAAAATTACTTTTCCTCTAAACATGATATTTACAAATCTTATTCAAACAAACCTTAGGACGAATCAATTTGGAAAACAGATTGAATACTATCAACAATTAGAATCAACTAATTTAGAATCCTGGGAACTGATCGAAGAGGATTACGCTAGTAATGGTACGATCGTTATAACTGATAACCAATATAAAGGAAAAGGTAGAGGCAATAATTCATGGTTTATGAGCCCTAGCAAGGGGTTAGCTATGTCGTTACTGATTACTGAACCTATATCAATCGAAGACGCTGAACTGATACCAATTGCTACAGGTGTTGCTGTTGCTAGAGCACTTGAAAATAGAGGTGTTGTTCCACAATTGAAATGGCCTAATGATATTTTAATTGATGGTAAAAAATGTGGAGGCATCCTTTGTGAAAGTAAGGTGTCAAAGAGTATTGTGCAAAAAATGGTAATAGGTATCGGCATTAATATCAATGAAAAAAGAAATGATTTTCCAGAAGAGATCATGAGTTCTTCTACGTCCCTATCTATTGAAGCAGGGCACTCTAACCAAAGAGAATTGGTCTGTGCTATTATAACAACATTCCTCGAAAATTTATTCGAAGATCTAAACTCTAGTATCCCAGCATGGGAAAATTATTGCTCACATTTAGGTAACAAAGTGACCTTCAAACATAATGACGCCGATCATACTGGTATATTTAAGGGACTAAACGAGAAAGGTCATGCATTAATAGATATTGAAAATGAAACTCGATCATTTCAATCAATCATATTAAAATAAGTTTATTTATGAGACGAAATATTTTTATTCTTTATTTATTAGGCATAATAAAAGCTCAAGAATTACCCTATGGTATGCCTCGTTATTTTGAAATAGAAGTAAATCAACCCATTAAAAGATCAGCCATTCGAATACAAGAAGGTTTAAAGAATCATTTTTTTGATGAGATCAACCCTATCATAGAAGGCAATCAGCACTTATACTACTTTGAAATCATACTTGAAAAAGATGACCCTATTCATTTTAAAATATTTGATTCCACTTTTCACAAGAGTTCAACACTTTATTTCATTGATATTCAAAATAATGGATGGGTTGGCCCATACACTAAAGATAGTTTTTCTAACAATGATTTTATTTTAACTGGACGAATGAAAACAAAAAATATTGTTGTGGAATTATCTATTTCAAAGAATATCAAACCAAAGAATCCTTTGGGCTATATTATTCATCCAAAGAAAATGAGTTCATCCAATTCAATGAGTAAACAGAAAAGTATTAATAGAGAGCCAAATAATAAAATATTGTTGACTGGTTACTGGCCCCCATCAAATGAAGGAATAAGGTCATTTAGTCAAAATCATTTACTAAATCCTAATGGTTGGATCGGGGGCAACTGGGAAAATAGAGGTTATGATATTGTATCATATTTCCCAATTTTTACTGACCCTGATTGCGAATCCTGCGGTCAAGGATACGGAGATCTTGAGGTCGATTACCAAGATACATCAGAAGATTGGTGGAATATTATTGATAGTATAAACCCTATTGCGATTATCACATTCAGTAGAGGATATATTGATTATAGCTGGGAGTTAGAGTGGCAATATTTTAACTATTTCTATTGGACGGCTGACTTTACAGAGCCATTTTATCCTACTCCAGCACCTCCTGACTCCTCTTTACCAATAAACACTAGAAGATATTCTAGCCTCCCGATGGATAGCATTGTTTCACAAATAGCATCTTCAGGATTAGGGCTTACTCCATACATTGATTATACACAGGGCGCTGGGGCATATTTATCTGAGTTCATGGGATATCATGGAGTTTGGCATAAGGCAAAAATGGACTCTGCAAACATACCATGTATAGTTGCAGGGCATGTGCATGTTGGAGGCCTAATTGATTGGGATACTGCTCAGCAAGCTGTAGCAATCACACTAAGAGAAGTTATAAAAGTTGTAGATGAATACCGGAGTCTCCCTGGTGATGTAGATCAAGATGGCGTCCTTTCAATATATGATATGTTAGAGATCTTAGATTATATATTAAGTAATGAGATCTTAGATAATGGCCAACTTGATAGGGCTGATATTAATCTTGATACACATATTGATGTTTTTGACTTACTATTATTATCAAATTTAATTTTGGACTGGTAAAATTGTTCTTATCTTTAAATTAAATTACAAAATAAATACAATTACAGAATTAGCATATGCATCCTATTAAAAAGCTAGATAAACATACCACATCGTATATTGATATTGATAGTGAATTGAGTGTTTATAAAGAAAATTTAAACTCCCACAAAGTTTATCAAACACTAAAATCAATAAATGATGTGCAGACTTTTATGGAAGTTCACGTCTTTGCTGTTTGGGACTTCATGTCAATATTAAAATCATTACAGATCCAATTAACAAATATAACTATACCCTGGACCCCCAATGATAGCCCTTTAATTGCTCGCTTTATTAATGAGATAGTCTATGGAGAAGAAAGTGATATCAATGAACTAGGAGAACCAAAAAGTCATTTTGAAATGTATTTGGATGCGATGGAACAGATAGGTGCTGATAGAAAACATATATATAGACTTTTAGATATGATACAAAATGGGAAAAATATTGATCATACCCTAAGTGAGATCAATATTGATGAAAGAGTTAAAAACTTTGTACAATTTACATTTAGTATTATTAATTCAAAAAAATCACACTCTATTGGCTCTGCATTCACTTTTGGTCGTGAAGATATCATACCTGATATGTTCATTAAGATGTTAGATGAAATAGATCCAAAAGCAATTCACTTTAATAAGTTAAAATATTATCTAAAAAGACATATTGAAATTGATGGAGACCTTCACGGTCCTCTAGCCTTACAAATGATGGATGAATTATGTGGAAAAGATATTAAAAAGTGGGATGAGGCATTGATCGTTGCAAAGGAATGTATCCAACATAGGATAGAACTATGGGATACTATAGTTGATTTGATAAATCAAAAAAATATGATTCCACAAAATAATCTAGCATTGATGGACTAGATTTGAACTAATCCTAGATTTTATAACATCCCATTTACATTGTGAAGCTTATTTACACCATTTTTGGCAAGAGCATAGTCAAAAGACCATTTTAGACAAGCAGCTCCAGCTTTCCCATCTTTTCTAAGCGCAATATATCCAATCTGAAAGTCTGGATTACCATTATGTGCTTTGATAACTCTATTCAATGCCTCAGAGCAAGCTTCATTTGGACTATAACCTTGACGCATTAATTCAACCACAAGAAAACTTCCTGTTGTCTTTATAACTTCCTCGCCGAGACCAGTGGCCGCAGCGCTACCAACTTCATTATCTACAAATAAACCTGCACCAATAATCGGGCTATCGCCAACTCTTCCATGCATTTTATAGGCCCAGCCACTTGTTGTGCAGGCTCCAGCGAGATCACCATTTTTGTCTTGAACTAAAACAGATATTGTGTCATGTGTTTCATGCGGAGTCATTTCTCTGCGTTCTTTTAACCATTTCTTCCACTCTTTTTTTGATTTGGCGGTTAGAAGGTCAATTTCTTTAAAACCTTTTGATACAGCAAATTTTCTCGCTCCTTCCCCAACAAGCATAACATGCTTTGTTTCTTCCATTACCTTTCTCGCAACAGATACGGGATGCTTTATATTTTGAATAAAAGCAACAGAGCCTGAATTTCCATTTGAATCCATTACGCAAGCATCCAGAGTGACATTACCATTTTCGTCTGGAAGTCCTCCATAGCCAACCGAATTATTTTCCTCATCTGATTCAGCATGCCTAGCCCCTGCTTCTGCAGCATCCATTGCATTGCCACCGTCTGACAGAGCTTTAATGGCAACTTCATTTGCAGGTAATCCAAAATTCCAAGTGGAAAGTATTATGGGATTATTTTTGTTTTTTCTTAGCATTTTTTATTTTGCAAATACCTTAGTAGATCCAGTACCAGCAAGTCCTGCCATTAAAAATTTACGTCTTTTAATTTGTTACCTATCTAGAAAATTATTTTAAATGGATAGTATTAGAAATGAGTTTCTATTGGAATGATTATATGCATGTTTTATCTATAATATTATTAAAGCACTTTCTTCTTGAGACGAAAAAGAGTGATCTCAGATGGCACGCCTAGACGTAATGGCGGTCCCCAATACCCTGTACCGCGATTAACATATATCTGTGTACCAAAATGGTCGTAATGCCCCGCAAGGTAGGCATTCGCAAGCTTAGTTGGGTAGGTAAGTGGCCAAAATTGGCCACCATGAGTATGGCCAGATATCTGAAGATCTACACCAGCATCATGTACACCATGAATACTATTCGGTTGATGAGCCAACATGATCTTCGTCATATTATTTGGAACTGATTCAAGTGCTTTTTTTGGATTTGATCTATGGGCAGGTTTTATATGGTGCGCCTTATAATCTGTGATACCTGCAATGGCAATTTTCTGACCTTGCTTAGAAATGATCTTATTGTCATTGATCAGGTTGATCATACCCAGTCTATCGGTCTCATTAAGCCACCGATCAACGCCACTATAGTATTCGTGGTTTCCTGTCACAAAATATGTACCATGATCAGCGATCATATCTTTGAGTGGTTCAAGGTCCGATTGAAGATGCTCAACAGAGCCATCTACAAGATCGCCTGTTACAGCAATAAGATCTGGATTTATTTGGCTAATCTTGTTTAGCACTCCTTCAACATAAGGCCTTTTTATTGTGGGCCCTACATGCAGGTCTGAGATCTGAGCAATGGTAAAATTTTCATATTCATCTGGTAAGGATTCTAAAAATATGTCCTGTTTCAGAATTCTAGGACCATTTCTAGCCGAGTAAAATCCATATGCACTCGCAGTCCCGGTAATGCCCAGAGTGCTTACGGCTAAGGACTTTTTCAAGAAATCTCTTTTTGAGTTATCCATCACCTCCTGCGTATTTATTAAGCTATCAATAATCGATATAAACTGTATGAAAATATCTTTAGCTACAAAAATAAGAAAGGAAAGTGTGAAAAAGCCCAAACTTGTATATCCAAGAAGAGAAAGTTTGTCAATGAACTTTGCTTCATTTCCGATGACTCTAAGTAAAATAGGAATTAATGGTAGAAGACTTAGGAAAAAGATGGTGATATAAGCCAATAGGGAATAAGAAGTATTCAAGCCAAGCGTGGGAATTACCCGCCATGCAACATAACCATGCATAATCCATAAGATAATTAAGGCTACTAAAAAAAACATTTATAAAAGATTACTTTATATTAAAAAATAGATCTAAGAATCAAATGCTGCAATTCCTGTTACATCTTGACCTAATATCAACGTGTGCATTTCATGTGTGCCTTCATAAGTAAATACAGATTCAATGTTTGCCATATGTCTAATAGGTGAATAATCTTCCGTGACACCATTCGCGCCTAATATTTCTCTGGCCATCTTTGCAATGTCCCTTGCCATCGCACAATTATTTCTTTTTGCCATTGAGACCTGTTGGAAATTCATTGTCCCCTCATCTTTTAAACGTCCCAATCGATAGACCATAAGTTGGGCTTCGGTAATACGTGTTATCATTTCAGCAAACTTTGCTTGGGTTAATTGATAACCAGCAATAGGCTTAGAAAATTGTTTACGTTCTTTTGAATAATCTAAGGCTGTATTATAACAATCGACTGCTGCTCCTATCATGCCCCAGGCAATGCCATACCGGGCCTGAGTTAAACATCCAAGAGGCCCTTTTAAACCTTTAATATTTGGCAACCTAGATGAATCTGGAACACGAACATCGGACATGGAAAGCTCTGATGTAATTGATGCTCTTAAGCTTAATTTTCCATGAATATCGCTTGAAGTAAAACCTTCCATCCCTTTTTCAAGTAAGAAACCTCTTATTATTCCTTCATCATCCCTTGCCCATACAACAGAAACATCTGCTAGAGAGCCATTAGTGATCCACATTTTATTACCATTTAAGATCCAATCATCACCATCTCTTTTACAGCGTGTTGCCATGCCTCCTGGATTAGAACCAAAATTAGGTTCAGTCAGTCCAAAGCATCCTATTTTAGTACCAGCACCAAGGCCAGGTAGCCACCTTGATTTTTGTTCCTCTGATCCGTAAGCATGTATAGGATACATTACAAGAGCTCCCTGCACACTTGCAAGTGATCTTAGACCAGAGTCCCCTCTTTCAAGTTCATGAAGAATAAGACCATAGGCTACATTACTTACACCAGAACCACCAGACTTTTCTGGCAAAGATGATCCCATAAAACCTAGTTCACCTAGCTTGGTAGCTATCTCGATGGGGAAAGTGCCCTTCTCATAATGTTCATGAATAAGAGGCATAAATTCAGCCTGTACAAAATCATAGGCTGTGCGCTGAATCATAAGCTCTTCTTCTGTTAATAATTCAGTTATATTAAAAAAGTCAGGTCCAAATAATTTCATGTTATACCTAATTTACACCCTGAAATTAAGGCATAAATCCATCTGAATACGGATGGTTTAGTTCTAAATATTAATTTTTATAATAATCATATATTAATGACCTCTAAAGACAAGTTTTTTATGAAGCTAGCACTTCAAGAAGCCTCTAAGGGTGGAATAGCCGTTTACCCAAATCCAAGAGTAGGAGCAGTTGTAGTCTCGGATGGGAAAGTAGTGTCAAGTGGTTACCATAAAACTTTTGGCAGTCCGCATGCTGAATTCAATGCCTTATATAATATTGACAAAAATATCTCCAATGCTACTCTTTATGTTACTCTAGAGCCTTGTAACCACCATGGGAAAACAGGACCATGCATAGACTTGATAGACCCGAAGATCATTAATAGAGTTGTTATTGGTTCAAGAGATCCTAACCCATTAGCATCTGGAGGATTGGAATTATTAAAACAAAAAAATATTGATGTAGAAATAGATGTCTGTGCGGATGAAGCTCGTCAACTCAATAGAAGGTTCTTCACATTTTATGAAAATAAACGACCCTACATTATTCTGAAGATAGCTTCAACTATGGATGGCTTCATTGCCGAAGATAATGGCCACTCTAAATGGATCACAAATGTTGATTCAAGAGATTCTGTGCATGAACTACGGAGTAGTTGCGATGCTATTCTAGTTGGTCGCAAAACTATAGAAAAGGATAATCCATCGCTCACAAGCCATGGAAAGGGTAAAGATCCAAAAATCATTATAATAGATAAACAAAATAGGATAAAAAAGAGTGCCAGTGTATTTAAAAATCATCCAATCATATTTTCAGGTGATAGACTCAAAGATGATCCTCATGTAAACATTAAATATATCTTGGACACACTCTTTCAAGATAATATTCAATCACTTATGGTTGAGGGAGGTGGCATTACCTTTTCACACTTTATAGATAGTAAATTCTTTGACGAATTACATGTATACTATGCGCCAAAACTGATTGGTTCAGGGTTACCCCTTTACCATGGCAGAAATTCGCTTGTAGATGATCTTGAACTGAAATTTCACAAGATCCAGCGATTCAAAAATGACATAAAGATAATTTATTACCGAAATTAATGTTTACAGGTTTAGTAGAAGAGGTTGGAATCATCAACAACCATATTAATACCAAAGATGGGATTGAGATTGAGATCAATGCCGATATTATTATGGAAGATCTAAAGGTGAATGATAGTATTTCGTGTTCAGGGATCTGTCTAACGGTTACATCCATAAATGATAGCAACTTTAAAGTCCAGATTGTTGAAGAAACTCTGAGCAGAACAACAGCAAGGACCTGGCAGGTCGGGACTAAAATAAATCTAGAACGCTCTCTTCTCCCATCCTCTCGCATGGGTGGACACTTTGTACAAGGCCACGTTGACAGAGTTATAAAATTAATAGAAATTATTCCTGGTCAGGACTCAGCAGTATGGCATTTTGCCCAAACCTCCGATATAGATAAGTATATTGTCGAAAAGGGTTCGATATGCCTTGATGGCATTAGCCTAACTATTGCCTTGAAAGAGAAAGAATATTTTTCTGTTGCACTTATACCTCATACACTATCCGTCACCACATGGAAACAAAAGAAGGTTGGTGAACTTATTAATGTTGAGGTAGATATTATGGCAAAGTATATGGAAAGTTTATTAGGAGTATGATTTGAAGTTCAGTTCAATTGATTCTGCCGTTGATGATATAAAAATTGGTAAACCAATAATTGTTATTGATAGCGAAGATCGCGAGAATGAGGGCGATCTGGTCATCGCATCAGAGTTAGTCACCCCAGACACGATTAACTTTATGGCAAAAGAAGGCCGTGGACTTATTTGTGTTTCCATTACAAGTGAACGTTCAAAAGAACTAGACCTTGAACCCATGGATAGACGTAATTCAAGTTTGCATGAAACAAATTTCACCATTAGTGTTGATGCAAAACAAAATACCACGACAGGGATTTCAGCTTTTGATCGATCAAAGACCATCCTTGCACTTATAAATGATGATACACGGTCAAGTGATCTAGCTCGACCAGGCCATATATTTCCAATTGTTGGTAAGGATGGCGGTGTATTAAGACGTGCGGGGCATACAGAAGCTAGCATTGATCTTGCAATGATGGCAGGTCTTAGACCAAGTGGGGTCATATGCGAGATCATGGCAGATGACGGTACTATGGCAAGAGGTGATGAACTTCAAAAGTTTTCAGAAAAACATAACCTAAAGATCATCTCAATATCTGAACTGATCCGCCATCTTAGAAAGGAAAGAAGCCTTGTTAAGAAGATTGAAACAATCAAACTCCCAACAGATGAATTAGATTTTGAACTACATTTGTATGAGGGGCTCTTTGATAATCAAACACACCTGGCATTAACAACTGGAAACTATCTGGACTCAGAATCCGTATTGGTTAGAGTACACTCAGAGTGCTTAACGGGAGATGTTTTCAAATCTTTAAGGTGCGACTGTGGAAAGCAATTGAATGCTGCAATTGAAGCAATAAGTAAAAATGAATCGGGTGTTATTGTATATCTAAGGCAAGAGGGTAGAGGAATCGGTTTGAAACATAAGATCAAGGCATATAAACTTCAAGAACAAGGCCTTGACACTGTCGAGGCAAACGAAAAGTTAGGATTTGAACCTGACCTAAGGGATTATGGAGTTGGAGCACAAATCTTAAAAGATCTTGGTGTAAACAAACTCACTGTTCTAACAAATAATCCAAAAAAACTTATTGGCCTAGAAGGCCACGGATTAGAAATCGTATCTAGGACTCCAATCATCATAAAAGCCGGAAAAGAAAATGAAAAATACCTTGATACCAAACAAAAAAAGTTAGGGCATATATTTAACGTATGATAGCAATCGTAATAAGCACATTTAATAATGACGTAACTGATGGATTACTTAAGGGATGCCTAAGAGCTTTGAATGAGGATGGCTATAGTGATGATAAAGTAGATATACATCGCGTTCCAGGTGCATTTGAGATACCCGCAACTGTAAAATGGTGTACATCACAATCTAAATATAATTGTATCATCTCACTGGGTGCAGTAATAAAGGGTGAGACAGATCACTATCATTATATTTCAAAAGCCGTAACAGATGGTATTATGTCAATCACATTAGAAGATAAACTACCTAATGTTTTATTTGGTGTTTTGACATGTCAAAACAAAGAGTTAGCCTTAGCTAGGTCTGGAGATGATCTAAATCAAAATAAAGGATATGAAGTTGGACTAGCAGCTGTTTCCATACTTAAACCTTAAGATTTTTTGGAAACACCCACTCTCTGCTCATCAATTCCCATCGAAAACATATAGGCATCAGAAATTTGAAGTTTATTAAAATCCTTTTTTGAATTTAATCCAAGCCAACTATTTTTAACCATTATTTGGCCAATAGGCCCTCCTAAAGAATTTCCAGGACCTAATAAAATGAGTTTATCTGGGCAAAACTCTTTTATCGCTACGTTGATAGATGATGTAAAATCATATGTTTCAGTTACCTGAGACCCAAGGGTATATCGCATTAATTCTAAAGTATCGGTACTTAAAGGAGACCAGACCCTCCCTTTTCCATCAATTAATGGTATTAAAGGTTTTCTAAAAATTAATTGATCTATAAGGTGAAATGCTTTATCAGATATATCTTTTAGTAATGGGGTATGAAATGCTGCATGAAATGGTATCTGGAATGGATATAAATCATTTTTTGGAAGTTTTTTCAATAATATATCTAAAGAACTCTTAGTCCCTCCAATCACCAAATAGCCACCTAATCTTATTGATATATTAGCTCCAGCATTAATTATTTCATCTAAAATCAGTTCTTCTAACTTATTATCTATTCTCCAATTCTCATCTACAATTGGATATATAACCTGACCACCAATTAGTTCATCTTGCATAATAGAACCCATTGTTTGTATCAATTCATAACCATTTTTTAAAGAAAGAGATCCAGATAACGCGAGTGCAGTATACCAACCCATCGAATTACCAACTATAGAGACGACGTCGTATTTAGCTTGGTCAATAGATAGAAAGTCAGATAGGCTACATGCATATATCAAAGGAGAAGCATTTTCACCGATCATATGTATCTTTGAACTAAAAGGCATAGAATCAAGTCTTGTTAATGATTCATAATTATCATTTAATCGTTTTTCGTTCATCCATTCAATATATTCTTTAGCTGTGCCTCCATATTTTTTCAGATATCCTTTTGTATCTCTTGTATAGGAGCCACGCCCTGGGCACACAATTATTATTCTTTGTTTATTCATTGATCATATCTAAGGCATTTTTAATAATTGATTCTTTGCTTGGCAGTGTTGCTGTTGCTGCGACTCCCAAAGGGATAAAACTATCTTCTGCGGCATGGAGTTTTATATTCTTTTCTTTATCAGATAAGCTTTTAAGCTGATAATAAATACCCTCACCATGGCACCCAGTCCTTCTGCACTCATCTACAATCAAAACATTATTACAATTACCAATAGATCTTATAATTGCTTCTATATTTATTGAGGAGAGCCATCTTAGGTCGATCACTTTAATTTTTTTCTTAAGTTTTTTCTCGATCTCTTTTTTGGCCTGTAACGATAAGTACAAACCATTACCATATGTGATAATAGTAAGTGATTTACCATTCCCATAGGTCTGGAATTCCCCAAGAGGCAATTCTTCTTCAACATCTGGGTATTCAAAGACCCACTTACCATCTTTTTCATGGTAAAGATCTTTGGTCATATATAATGCTATTGGTTCTATAAAAACAACAACACGTCCATTATGGTATGCTTCTTTCACTGCGGTTCTTAACATTCGAGCAGCATCAGCTCCATTAGAAGGGACTGCTAATATTATACCAGGGATATCTCTAAATATGGTGAGTGAGTTATCATTATGAAAATGCCCACCAAAACCTTTTTGATATGCTAACCCTGGTACCCTTAATACCATTGGGTTAGTAAAACGTCCTTCAGAGAAAAAAGGAAGAGTAGCTGCTTCTCCTCTCAGTTGATCTTCTGCATTATGAAAATATGCTAAAAATTGAATTTCTGGAATTGGAATAAAACCATTGTGAGCAAGACCAATTCCAAAACCAATAATTGATGTTTCATCTAAAGGGCTATTAAAAACCCTACGCCCACCAAAATGAGTATACAAGTCTGCAGTTACATGGTAAACTCCACCTTTTTGAGCGACATCCTCACCGAAGACTATTGTATTTGAATATCTTAAAAGGATATCTGATAAAGCATAATTGATCAATTTTGCCATATGCTGTGGCTTTTTCATCCGCTCATATTCTTTTCCAAAAACGTGCTTCCTTTTTTGAACAGAAGGATATTTGAGCTCACCACGATCAAGGTTGCTAGCGATGATGGTCTCCATAATCTCAGATGCAAGTTGCAGTTTAGGCTTCGATACTACGGTATCAAATACATGAGATACTTGTCTACGTACAGATTCATAATATTCAATTATATCATCCTTAGATAAACAATTATTTTCAATTAAAATACGTGCAGAGTGTACCAATGGGTCATTTCGTTCTGATTCCTCAATTTCTTGAATTGTTCTGTATCCTACTTCAACATCAGAACCGGCATGACCCATAAGTCGAACTGTCCTCATATGTAGAAAGACAGGTTCTCTATTTAATCGGCAAATTTTTTCTGCACTTCTTGCTTTCTCTATTAGATCCAATATATGTAATCCATCGGTCTGGATATATTCCATACCATAGGAATTTGAAAAATTTTGTTCAATCCATTTTATATCTGTTGGCACAGAAATTCCAGTACCATTATCTTCACAAATAAATATGATTGGTACATGACCTCCTTGGGTAGAGATCCACCTAGCTGTATTAAATGCCGATAAAGCAGTGGCATGATTCACACTTGCATCTCCAAAACTACAGAGAACAATACTGTCCTTATTTAATTTTCTTTCTCCTATATCTAGATCTTTTGCTCGATCAATTGAAAAAGCAGTCCCTACAGCTTTTGGCAAATGACTAGCGATAGTACTGGTCTGAGGAGGTATATTGAGCACCTCACTTCCTATTACTTTATGCCTCCCGCCACTTATAGGATCTTCAGACGATGCCATAAAAGATAATGCCATATCATATATAGGAGTTGAATTGGAAATTTGTTTAGATCTTTCTAAAAAAAAGGGCCCACTTCTATAATGGAGGAAAGCTATGTCATTAAACGGAAAAACATGACCAAATACTGCATTCCCTTCGTGACCAGAACTCCCTATAGTATAAAAACATTTTCCTTCGTCTTTTAGTAACCTAGCCTTTATATCCATATGGCGATTAAGCACCTGTGACTCAAATATAGAAACTAGATCTGTTTTTTTAACATTGGATGTAGACAAGGATAAAGTTGTTTTAGACTGAGGAAGTTCCCCTGAAACTACCCACCGAGTAAAATTTTGATCAATAACCTCTGCCCTATTGAAAATAGACATGATCGTATTAATTCGATGAAATCATATTATTTTTTTATGGTCAGTAATTTTTCCTTGAACTCGCGAAGCTCACGGACATTACTCGTTTCAATCTCACCTGAGTCCCATTTTAACTTAAAATCTGCTTCAGCATCATTACCACCCTGTTTTTGATAGAGTGAATATAGCTCATTTTCTTTGCGTGGTTTATTATGGTGGAGTGTGGCTGTAATCTGATATATGATATCTTCAAGTATGTCATCTATTACTCGCACTGGTAGATTTTGTTCAAGTAAACTTTGCTCTATCCTAGAAAACCGTAAACCACTTATAACGTAATCTTGATATGCTTCCCAGGCAAAGGGTGCCACTGCCTTAACAGATTCAGCCATAGCATCTGAAAAAACACGTATCTCATATTGAGCATGGCTATCAGATCTTAGCCCAACAAAATGTAGCAGATTATGTAAATCGTTCTTCCAGTACCATTCTGTATATAAGTTTACTGGAAGAATAGCTCTAGCTAATTCTCTGGCAACACCTGCATCATTCAATTCAGAGTAGATTTCAAAACTTCTATCTGATATTTCTTTAAAATATTCTCTAACCTTCTGCTTTAATTCATTAGACACATCCCCCATTCGTCCCTGCTTATTTAATGCAGATTGAAATTGAATATGTTCTGGATCAGGATAATAAAACTCATCCCTAGCCTCTGAATACCGAAGCGAATATTCATTTATATTTGCTGTTCGATGCCTCACCCATTGGCGTGCTACGAATATGGGCATCTTACAATGGAATTTAAATTCAACCATTTCAAATGGGGTGGTATGCCGATGACGCATTAGGTATCTGATCAAACCTCGATCCTGAGAAAGCTTAGTTGTGCCTTTACCATAGCTTACTCGGGCTGCTTGTACAATTGCTTCATCGCCGCCCATTGAATCTACTAGACGAACAAATCCTTTATCTAAACATTGAATCGCATCTTCTGGAATTTTTGACATTGTAAATCTCTAATTATTTTTTCTATAGACCATAACTCCATCACGAATTGGCATAAGTAATGGTTCTAATCTATGATTATTTTTTATCAGTTCAGCAGTTTCTCTTAAAGCATGGGACTCGACATCACTGGGCTCTAGAACCATTCCGCCCCATAACATATTATCAAAAACACCAATACCACCAACTTTTAATAACATTAGTCCTCTTTTATGGTATAACGGATAATTACTCTTATCCGCATCAACAAATATAATATCAAATGTCTCTTCTTTAAACTTGTCCATGGAATCAATGGCTTTGCCTTGATGGATGGTTATCTTATTACCTAAGCTTGTTTTATTAAACCAGCTTTTTGCTGTTCGAATATGCTTTTCTACTAATTCACAACAATCAATAGTGCCGTCCTCAGGTAACGCTTCAGCCATTTTGAGAGCACTATATCCTGTAAATGTACCTACTTCAAGTATACGCTTTGCACCGGATATCCTAATAAGTATTTGCAATAATCCACCAACTAAGACCCCTGACAACATCTGCGGCATATCTTCTGTTTCCCAGGTTGAATTTGCTACTTCAGATAACAACACAGTATCATCAATTGAAAACTTTTTACAATATTCTTCAATCTCTTTTGAGACTATCTGCATCATTTCCCTAATAGAAGGAATGTTTTGTCAACCGCATCTACCTGCCCCGCAATAAGGCCTGGAGTAATGAGAGTGTCTGGACTATTATATTGTCTAACGTTCCCATAAAGGTCTACCAACTTTCCTCCTGCTTCATTTATAATGCAATTTCCAGCACATATATCCCACTCATTCTTTGGCCTTAAAGAAGCAAAAATATCTGCCCTTCCAGCTGCCGTTAGACCGAGCTTGTATGCAACAGATCCTATCGCTTTCAGTTCTTTAAATGTATCTTGAAAGGGGTCCCAAAGTCCACTCCTTGTCTCTGAACGACTATTGAATATGATCATTTCATTGGGCTTCTCTTTTGCAGAGCATTTGATTTTTTTCCCATCTAGCATTGCCCCTTGACCTTTTACAGCAGTGAATGTCTCTGTTGTAACTGGATTATATAAGACCCCTAAAATAGGTTCTCCATTTTCAACAAGTGCAACACTTACCACAAAGTGCGGCACTCCCTCTATGAATTCTTTTGTCCCATCAAGAGGATCAACAACCCAGACCCTATCCTTGTTAAGTCTTTTTTTTGAATCCACAGTTTCTTCTGATAGCCAACCGTAATCAGGGTAAGACCCTGTGAGCATATCCTTGAGCCTAGCATCTGCAGCATGATCAGCAGTAGTTACTGGATTATGATATCCTTTATCTTTGATTTCATATTCTGCTTTGTAATATGAAAGAATCAATCCACCAGCTTCTATGGCAGCATCTTTTGCAATTGATAATTCTGTATTCATAGGAACAAAGATAACTTATAATTTGAAGGGTCTAAAGATCCTATGGTTAAGACTTATAATCAATTAATAATTATCTCATCAGCAAAAAGCCAACACGGGTTACCTGCATAACTATATTGGGTAGATTAGATTTATGTTCACATCCTATTGATAATGACACAATAATGGTGGCTAATAAATATCTCATTATTTTGTATAAAAAATAGGCTTATCTAGTAAAGTTTTTTCTTTTGAAAAATAATCAATTTCTCTCTGTTTTTTCTTGGCTTCACGGAATGCTTAGGAAATTCTTCTGTTAGGATCTCCCAGCCATTATTGAAAATGGATTTAACCTCATCTATACTGGTCCCATACGGAGGCCCCCCCTCATCTATACTCTTATCAAGAGGAAACCATAGACCAATCAGTTTACCATCTTGTTTTAAAATACCTCGCACCATGATCTCATACTCTTTTCGGCGACTTGGGTGTATTGCACAAAAACAAGTTTGCTCAATTACATAATCAAATGACTGTTGATACTTTGGCATTAAAGAGAATATATCTAATTCAAGGGTATTGACCTTAACTTTTGATTCTGATGCCATTTTTTTAAGTGCATGGATAGCCGATGGAGCAAAGTCTACTGCAGTAACTGAGAAGCCTTTCTTTGCAAACATGATCGCATCGTATCCTCTACCACAACCTATGATACAAAGATCACCAATATTTAACTTTGATGATAGATGATGAAATACGGGTGTAGGTCCACTTAAATCCCAACCAGTATCTTTAGATATGTATATATCTTCCCAAAATTTAGATCGATCTTCAGCTTTCAATGGATATTTGAATACTTAAACGTTTGGTGTGTTATGAATTTTGATGTATTTATTAACATCAAACTTAGATTTACATCCGTTATAATTCATATACCTTATCTTACCATATATGGGCCTTTCAAACCAAGCCCTGTCATGTATACCACCGATACTCCAAGCAATGCCTGCATATCCATTAGGATCTCTACCATCCAATTCGTATTTATCATTCAGTTCTATAGCAATTTGTAACGCAACCTCGGGCGCAGGAGTCCACTCCAATATTTTTTTAGCCCAATACATACGCATATATCCATGCATTTTACCTCTGTTCATCATTTCATTTTGGGCAGCGTTCCATAGCTCATCATGTGTTTGAGCTGCTTCAAATTGACCTAAGGGATAGATATATTCTCTTTCATCATTCCTGTGTTCGTTCAATGTCTTTTGAGCCCAAGAATGAAAACCCTCAAAAAAGTCATAATTAGGTTCATATTCGCAAAAATTATCAGACAATTCCCGGCGAACAATCATCTCTTCTAAAAATGCTTCTTTGTCTTCTTTGAGTAAACTCGAATTATTTATCTCCCAAGCGACTCTCTGTGGAGCTATATGCCCAAAATGAAAATAAGGACTAAGATCACTTAAGGCACTTTTTGTCGGATCATTTCTGTTAATGCTGTACCCCTCTAATTTTGTTTTAAGAACTTTTAAAGCTTCTTTTGCAGCTGATTCACCGGGCTTTAACCAATCCACCTCTAAAATAGACCTGTCTAAATGAACATCATTCAAAATTTCATCAAAAGATATGATTTTTGTCTCTGCCTTACCATAAGGATGAGGAATGATCTCAGGTATATCTGTTAAATACCTCTTCAAATTATTATGAATCTTGGGTCTTAAAGTATATGCAGCATATTCTTTTTTCCCCGACACTTTCCAACATGGGACAATATTATGAGCGTCAACCTGGTAAACTGGAATATCTATTTTCTCAGTTACCCTTTTAATTCTTTTACGATATACTTTTAGGGGGTTATGATCAACTATAATTGTACCGATAGATCTTTTAATAACCGTATCAGTAATTATCTCTTCAGATTTACCCTGCAAAAATAAAAACTCAATATTCAATGCTTTTAATTTTTTTTGGGTCTCAATTAGCCCCTTAAATAAAAAACCATTTTGTCTTAAATTGGATTCTGGAAATTTCCCAATATATTGAAAGCAGACGATTAGAGGTACCTTATTATTTATAGCAGTTTGCTGAGCCAAGATTAATGCCCAATTATCTGAAACTCTTTTGTCTCTTATCATCCAATAGAGAACAGCATTTCCAGAAAAAGAGCCAGTTTTAAGAGAACGAATCCTGCCTGGATCGATCATTTGAGTTTCAAATATGAATTTAAGTGGGTTAGACTATGATCTGTTTAAGATCAGAATATTTTATGAAAGTGGCATCGGTTGAGCTAGTGACGCTGGGTAAAAATTGCAATCCTGATCCGCCAAAGATTACTTCAACCCCCGCTTTTTGAGCCATCTCGGCAATAAGTTTTGTCTGCTTTTCTGTTTTTTCTAGATTATCTTTGACTGTGGCCATACAACATTGCATATCACACAAAAAGAAAAGTACTAGGTCAACCTTCTTTTTTTCAATCACCGCTTGGAGATTTCCAAGGTCCGCATGAGACCCAGTATTTAAAACATTATATCCATGATGCCTGAGCACTATTTCTGACATGACCACACCAAGATCAGGTAGATTATCTTCAAAGTTTACACAGAGTGCAGTCTTACCATTAAATAATCCGTTAGGTTTGTTTTGGTTAAGGCCTTCTACGATACGTGTGATAAGTTTTCTACTTATGAATGTTTCAACATGACTTAAATATCCTTGCCTAAGAGCATTCTCTACCATGGTGCTTGCAGGCTCTACTATTTCATCACAGATGTACTCAACTTTGATTCCTTTCATATAAGCACCATTGATTATTGTACTTACACTTAGCTCATCTGATTCTAAGCTAGCATCTGCAAGTTTTCTCGCAAGTTCACTGAAATCCTGCTTGTTAATAAGGTCATATATCCTTTTGTGCTCTAAATGTTCAAGACCAAGATCATTGTTTTTCCTTGCGACATTTTGGTTTTTATAATAGTCACGGACATGTTGCATAGTAAACTTTCTATGGCCACCAGCAGTTCTGGAACACTCTATAACACCACTGTCAGTCCAACGTTTTAGGGTGGATATATTTATGCCAAGAATTTCTGCAACGTCGTTAGAGCTTAAATATCTCATAGCAAAATATAGCAAAGTTTATTTAATTATTGAAACATAAAATGAGCGTTATGAGCATTATATTAATCAATTATTTCTAGTAGGCGCCATATCTAGTTCATACTTCTTCTGCTCAACCCTTTGAATCATTTAATATGCTTCTCTTAATGAGGTCATTCGTAAAAAAGGCTTCAACTAAGTGGAAGGTGAACCAAGTAAGACAAAGGAGAGGTACAAAGATTCTAAAGTCAAGGTTAATGATCTTTACACCTAAGAATGTCAACGAACACAGAAAAATTGTCTTAACAATAAATTGTATCATGTTATATCCAAATGCCATGAGGTTCCCTTTCTCTTTACTTAGTTTTTCAATTATTTGGATATTGACATAACTCATGATTGCTGGTGTTAACATGCCAAAAAAAATGGATGCGCCTGCATTAAAGTTTATGAACAATAACGGCTGTCCAATAATAAACGTGAGGATACAGAAATACCAGTATATCTGTTTGTACATAGTTTTTTGAGGTTTTAATCTTGTATGTTTTTTTAGACTATTTTAGTCCCTGTGGCTTACATCACCTAGCCACAGGGACTTGTATATGTGAGGTTATAAAGTAAACTTAAAATATAATTAAAAAGATAAATTATCCTCTATAAAACGTTTAAAACGCTTAAATATAAGTTGATGTAAATATTTAAATCAAATAGATTTTTGAGAATTTTTTTAATTTAGAATTGACTGATAATCTCTAAATATCTTTGAATATTTCAATCTAACATCTTTAGTCTTCTTATCGTACATCGATACCATCATTGCCATTCTATGATTTTTCAGAAAAAATTCTCTATTTGAATTGATAAACTCCCAATAAAGAGCATCCCAAATATCTGACCATTCGCCCTTTTTATAATTACTCATTTTTAAAATATAATTACTTCCACTTATATATGGCTTAGTAGACATTAAACCGCCATCAGCAAATTGGCTCATACCATAAATGTTAGGCACCATGACCCAATCATAAGAATCAATGAAAAACTCCATAAACCATTTATATACGGAATCTGGATCAAATCGAGAAAGAATCATAATGTTTCCTAGTATCATGAGTCTCTCTATATGATGTGAATACCCATATTTAAGGCATCGAGAAATAGTATTATCCACTGGTGTAAGATTTGTGGATGCATCATAAAATGTCTTGGAGACATATTTTTTAAAACCCCAATAATTCTTTGTCCTTTGCTTGACTCCATCCGTAGTATATACACCTCTAATGAATTCTCTCCATCCTATTATTTGTCTGAGGAAACCTTCAACAGAATTCAATGGAATTTTATTTATTCTTGTGTAGTCTATAACTTTTTCAATTATTTCTTTTGGAGTAATCAAACCAATATTGAGGTATGGTGTTAGTATGGAGTGGAATAAGGTATGCTCATCTTTAGAAATTGCATCTTCATAAGCACCAAATAATTCAAATTTTTCCTTTAAAAAGTGATCGAAAGCACTCTTACTTTGTGTATGGTCTACTGGATAATTAAAGTTTTCCAATGTCCCTATATTTTCTTGGAAAAACTTATCAATAAACCTATGACCAGATAAAATTTTGTTGTTATCGTATTCAAAATTGATTATTTCTGGAATTTGAATACCCTTTGGTAATTTTTTCCTATTTTCTAGATCAAAGCTCCATTTTCCGCCTTCGGGTTCACCCTTTTCATCTATCAATAAATTGTATCTTCGTCTTTGTTTTTTATAAAATGTAGACATGAAGTGAAAATTCTTTTTTCTAAAATCATTTTCTACTTCATCTTGGTTAAGCAGAAAGCCCGGGGAATCATACCAATATATCCGAACATCCAACTCTTGGGCTGCCACTTTAATTCTTTTTTCTAAGGTATAGTCAACTACATTTGCAATGTGGACCTCAGATAGCTGATATTTTTTAATGATTGTTTGTGTGTAGCCCTTTGAGATCAAATTTTCATACAAAACAATTTCAACATCGTATCCTCTTTTAATCAAATTATCCCTGAAGCTATCCATAGAGAGATAGTGCAATAATATCTTTTGTTTGTGAAATAACATCGGATACTGTTGGTCACCAAAGAACAAGGGGTCCTGAATTAATAGGATTTTTCTATTCCTTGATAGGCAGGGATGATTCTCAAAAAGCTGGTTTGGGTATATGAATGCTGACTTCATTATTCTAAACGGAACGGGTAGCTATCTTTATTGCCCAATAGAATACCGAGATTAAATTGGTCCTTTGTGAACAAAAGGTGTGTTTACAGCTTAATTTGTAAATATCTATAAGGTATTGAGGAATTCTTTACTGAGTGGATCAACACTACTTCTGAAAAAATGCATCAACTCTCCTTTTTCACTAACCACATATTTACAAAAATTCCAGGAGGGCAACTGGTCGTTCCATCCATTCAATTTTGGATCGGAAAGCCAGTTGTACAGGTAACTTTGGGGTGATGATTTGATTTTTTGTTTTGATGCGATTGAAAATGTGACACCGTAATTAAGCTCACAGAAATCTTTTATCTGGTTGGCTGTGCCTGGTTCTTGGTATCCGAAGTCGTTACAGGGGACAGCAATTATCTCCAATTTGTTACCGTGTTTTTCATAGAGCTCTTGTAGTTTTTTATATTGGGATGTGTAGCCACACCGTGAAGCAACATTTACAATAATTACTTTCTTACCCTTGAATTGGTCTAACTGAATTTGCTCATCATCTATGTTGTATAACTTGATATCATAAAATGAGCTATGGGATTTTACTCCAGGTTCGGCTGATATGGAGCTCTTACTGAACAAGACTGAAGCGAAACCAGACACTGCTGTTACAATGAAACTGACCATTAATATTTTCCTCCAGGGAGTATTTAACATAATTAACTATGTATGACATAATGAGGCTGGGTACCTCCGGAATTTGATTTGGCTCTCTTTACCCCACTCATATATTCTCCTGTAGATTTAGTTCTATTATCCATCATTCTTAAATAATCTTTCACATAGATATCGATTTCCTTGCTAGAGATTATTAATTTACTCAAATGATGTCTTGGCCTTATCCTAGAAAGCTCTTTATCTGACTGGTCAAGAGATAACCGCCTGAAAATGTACTCACCCACGGTCTTGGATGACTTTGTCCATTTTGTTTCTTGAAAATCTTTTAGGCTTGATCTTCTCTCTCTTAGTGCTGGTTTCTTCATTTTAAACTCCTATTTGGTTGAACTTAGACCTCCATCAATTACAAAGTTTTGACCTGTGATCCAGTTATTTTCAGGGTCGGTCAAAAAGGAGATCATATTACTAATATGTTTTGGTTTACCTATCTCACCCAATGTATGCATTTTTTTGCTTGCACTAAGTGCTATTGAATTCTGAACTATCTTTGCAGATAGAGGGGTGTCAACGAGTCCTGGCGAAACTGTATTAACACGTATATTTTTTTTTGCATATGTTTTTGCAGCGGACCTGGCAAGACCTTCAACACCAGATTTTGCGCTAGCAATAAGTTCGTGGTTTGCAAGACCTATTCTTGCGGCAGCGGTCGACATTAAAATAATAGAGCAGTCAGTTAGAAGTGAACCTGCAGCTCTTATTACGGCAAAGGCTGATTTAAGATTTATATCTATGGTTTTATAAAACTCATCTTCCGATGAAAGATGCGCAGGCTTAAGAATCAAATTCCCAGGAAGATTAATAATTGAATCAACAGAACCGAATTCTTGTAGTCCTTTTTCAACAAAGTTATGAATCGAATCAAAACTACATGCATCAACTGGCTCCAACTTAGCAGATTGAGCTACAGGCATGTTATGATTGTAGCCCAGAAGGAGATTATGGAACTCTGCTAAATCAGAAACCAGTTGAGAACCAATACCGCCGGCAGCGCCTATTACTAAAATATTCACTGTTCGCGACGTACCATTGCCTGGAATAGCTTGCTACTTGAGGACGCTATCCCACCTGAAACAACCCAACCCTCGTTTGTTAATTCTTGGACCTTAATAACCAGCTCATTCGCATCTTCAATAAAGGACGATATGATACAATAATCACTTTTTAGGTATACATCGACACTGGTCATGAAGATCGCCTATCTATCTTTTCAATCACATTTGAGTCCGGATCTGCCTCATACTTGTAAGCAATGCCATCCCTGTGCATTTTATGGTCAACCAGTTCCTTTACTCCTTCGTCAACTACTGCGAAATGGGGAGGGTGATCCCCAGGAGTGACCAAGGCCAATGAAATATTCTCAAAGCCCAGAAGCGCCCATGAGTCGTCTTGATATCTGACCTCGCAGTCAAATTGGTTCTTGTACCATTCGACCGAACTATTAATATCTTTCGATTCAAGTGCAATATGATCAATATAAGTGAGACTCATGCGGGGTCTTGGACTTCAGCGTTATGGTAGTATTTATTCCTAATTCTGATTTTGCAACTGGGACAGACAGCCTTCTTTTTACCATATCTCGGGAAATTATGATAATACTTATAATCGATGGTCTTGTTGAAGACCATTATTTCCCAGACAGCTTTACAAACTGGGCAGGCTCTAAGGTCTTGGTCTGCCTTTCGTGCATCAAAATTATTTTTGACTTCTTTTTTTTCATTAAAGTGTTTTAAGTCCGCGCCTCTAACAACTGCATCTAAAATAGACATAAGTCCTCCAAATATTACCTGAAATTATAACTTAGAATAATTCAAGTCAAGAATTATTTGAGCGTTATGAACGTTTTTTTAAATAGTATTTTTTTAATATGAGATTGGGTCTAGTAGAATGTCAGATATTAGGCTATCACTTTCTTTTACTTTTAGACTTAACCTTCCATTAACAATTGTAGCGGTACCATTATATTTAATGGGTAACAGTTTTTTAGGATTACTTCTGTCAACTTCCCATAAAAATGTGTTTTCATGACCATTTTTCCACGAGACATCCCCGTCCCATTCTAGGTTTCCAATCAATTGTTCGATTTCAAAATCCATGTAAGGTTTAGGATATAGGTATGGTTTATTCTTTGTTCTTGTGACATAAGGACTTGGACTGATTTCAGATGTATCTTTGAAAGTTTTGATAAATAGGCGTGTATAACTGGACCAGTCTTGAAACCAGACCTCAGTCCTAAATCTATCTTTTGAGACCCACTTTTGACTTTCCAAGAGTTGTGCAGAATTATTTTCTGACTCACATGACAGAAGCAATAATAAGGGAAAGGGGCTAAATCTTTTCATTTGTTAAAAACCTTTTAGATGATATCCAGGTCTTCCCCTCCATCAGGTAAAACCAGAATCTATATGTTAAACGCCTAATAAATATTGGAAATAACATTATGGGAAAAATAAGATATCTTAACCATAAACTTTGAATGCCCATTTCAACTTTATCTGTAATAGTAGTTCCATTATTATGTTTCTCTATAATATGATGATGTCTCCAACTAGATAATCCAAATGGAAGAACTAATCCTCTATCTTCGAAATGAAGATGATTCTTAGAAACCTTATAATTCTTGTGCTCAACCTCTATCTGCCTCCATCCTAAGAACCAGAACGAGAACGATGCTTTCATGTTATTATTGATTCCAACCCAGCTTTGTATCTTCACAGGCTGCAAAGCAGTGAGGAACTCCACAAACCTACGGTCATGAAAGGACCTTATTACATCTAGAGGGTCTATACCTTTTAATATTACTTTTTGCTCAAATAACATACTATTCTCTAAGTTCACTTTCAAATCTTAAAAATTAAATTTACACGCAACAAGCACTAAATAAGCGTTATGAGCGTTTTATTTTATCATCACAATTATTTCATTCTTTCGAAATGGTGGTAACGCCCATGGTGAGTTGTATTGTGCGACCATATAATCACTATTTAATGTAAAGCCACTATTTTTAACAAAGTCTTCTAACCTTTTTTTATAATAAGTTGCCCTACTCTCTGTCGCCCAACCACCAAACTTTATAACAGCTGTTTTCCCCATCTCTTTTACCTTTAACTCAACATTAGATTGATCAGGCGCTGGTAATTCCTCAAGGGAATGTTGGGAGGGCATTACAAAAAGTATCTCATATATATCGTTCGAATTGGGGACACCTAAAATAACAGGTGCCGTCATCTTAATTTCCATCTTTTTTTGATTACCGCCAAAAATATAATTAGCTATCCTCCTAAACCCTGTTGAAGATGCCTCCCTGTAATTACTATTTACTTTTGTCACAGCAATGATCATTGGCTCATATTCACGGATCTCAAACTTGCCTTCTTTTTTTAATAATTGAAAATTCGGTGTCTCAATAGCCATAATTGGATCATGTAAAAAAAATACGAAGGAAGCGATAATAATAGTAAAACGGAGCATTCATAAAACTCTTATTTTGTTAAAGGTATAAGCACAGGAGTTTTCTTTACGTATGATTCATATTCTTCAGTGCCACCCCATTTCTGGTTTGCACGATCTTCCAAGAGATTCACACCACTAACTCTTGTGAGCAAAAAGTAAATGAATATTGGTGATATCAATGTTACGTATTGCCATCCAACTAAAGTGGGCAAAGCTATAACTGCCATTCCTATCCAGAGAAGTATTTCACCAAAATAATTTGGATGCCTAGAAAGACCCCATAAACCAGTTGAAATAAATGCATCCTTGTTTTTCTTATCAGATTTAAATCTTCTTTTTTGTTCATCTGCTATGGCCTCAAAAGAAAAACCTATCAACCAAAGGGATAGACCAAAATAGAAATAGAAGTCATCGGTAAAGCTCACATTATTTATGATCATTGTTAATGCGTTTGCTGCGGTTAGGAAGACCCACAAGGCTGATACACTCCACCATACAAGAAACTTAGAGAAATTTTGTTTTACTTCACGAAATCTTCGATCTTCTCCTGCCTTTAATACGCGAACGAAAAGAAATAGACCTAACCTTAATGCCCATATTAATACAAGAATAATGACTATAATAGATCTCAACTGTAAATTATTATTCGATGAGATCACTGTTAAATAAGATGCTGTTGCTAAAACTGAAAGATATGCAACAGTCCCTGCTATATCATAAAACTTTTCTGTCCTAGCTAAATATGCCGGTATGAAAGCGATCCAGTGTAAGACAAAACTGATTATCAGGCAGATAAATAAAATAGGATAACCATTATATTGTGCCCCGTTCTGAGAACCTCCAATTGCGATCAATGCACCTATGAAAAACGCTATAATTACACTGATATAGTCTCTAATATTTTTTGACATATTTTTTAATATATAATTCTAAGTCTTTTAAGCGCCAGAGTTGCAATATAACCAAAATCCAATTCGAACCACCGCACTGCAAAGTTAGGTTCTCTAGGACTTCTATGATGATTGTTCTGATACAATTCACCCATCATTAAAAAATCAAGAGGTAGGGTATTTTTTGAGTTGTCAGGTACAGAGTCAAAATTTCTATAACCTGTTTTATGTCCAAACCAGTTGACAATGAATCCATGCATGGAACCCATAAAAATGTGCAGGGGAAATAAAAAGAACTGCCATGTTGAGGTAGCAAATTGAACATAGAATAGAAAATATAAAATAATAAAGGCAACTCTGGTCCATACAGATTCTGCAAACCATTCTAAAGTATACCACCTGGGTGCATCTGATATGGTTCTTCCGCCTTTCAGGAATTCTTTAACTAGCTTTCTGTATTCTGTCACAGTTGCTAGATTAAAAGAAATAATATTCTTTAGATGAACTGGTGAGTGAGGATCTTTTGGTGTATCTGCAAATGAATGATGGCGTCTATGCATTACAGCATATGCCGCGGGATGCAAAAATGAGGAACCTTGAAAAATGAATGTTAGAAGGAAAAATACTTTTTCCCAAAATGGGCTCATCTTGAACATATTATGAGATGCATATCGATGTAAAAAAAATGTCTGAAAAAATAGTGAGAGGTACCAGTGTAAGAAAATAAATATCAGTATTACCATTGCTTAAATTAACCTTTTGTGAAACGGTAATGAGACACACCCCATTCTGTTCCATTTTTAAATCCAAATAATTTTTCACAGGACATAAAGAATATGCGCCACCTCTGGAACCACTTTTTTGCTTCCTCTGAGCCATAGGTATGCGAAAAAATTTCCATAACATTACTTTTATTTTTATCCATTTTTTTTAACCAGGCCAGAGATGTTTTTTCATAATGAGTTCCAGACATCCTCCAGCTCTCTTCTATTTTAAGATCATCTTGAAAATATTCAAACAGGTCGTGAGAAGGCATCATCCCTCCAGAAAAAAATTCTCTCGCCATCCAATCTGCTTCTCCATTATTCTCAAAAGGGTAGACGACGTCTTTGTGAGTAAATATATGAATGAATAGTTTACCATCATCTTTCAATAAGCACGAGATTTTGGATAAAAGTTTTTTATAATTACGCATATGTTCAAACATTTCTATTGAAACAACCCGGTCATACATTTGTTCAACGGTAAAATCATTCATATCTGCAGTGATCACATTCACATTATTCAAACCAGATTTGCTACATCGTTTTAAGATATACTCTCTCTGGTCCTTAGAATTACTGACTGCTGTAATTTGACTTTTTGGGTATTGGCTAGCCATATAACAAGTTAGAGAGCCCCAACCGCATCCCAATTCTAATATATTTTGGCCATTTTCTAATTCTGCTCTTTCGCAGCTTAGCTCTAGCATGGCTAACTCAGATTCATCCAATGTGGTAACTGTTTGAGGCCAAAAGCCCGAACTATATTTAAGGTTCGATCCTAAAACCTCGTCAAAAAAGGAAGGCGGTACTTCATAATGTTGCTGATTTGCTTTTTCAGGAACAAGAGCGATGGGGCTTTCTTTCATCTGGTCGACCCATTTTAATTTTCTTTCCTTTAATTGCTCTAGAGAATAAGAACTTTCATTTTGAAGTCTAACCTTGCAGTTCCTAACAATACCTGCCCTGACCATAAAATCAGGTAATAAACCATTCTCTGCTAGTTGAATTAATTTTGATATCATGTTTTAATAACTAATGTTAATGTTTCTGGAACCCGATTTTGCGAATATCATTTGGACATCTCCAATATTTCTTTCTGAAAAACCAGCCTCACAGTATAAAAAGTAAAATTCCCACATATTAATGAACGCTTGAGAATATCCCATTTCTTTGACCTTTGGAATCACATCCATAAAATTCTTTCTCCATCTATTTAATGTTACAGCATAGTGCTTTGTGATATCTTCCATATCGACCATTGCCAGATCAGTATCTTTTTTAATTACATCAATTATCTGTGCAATAGATATTAAACAAGAACCTGGAAAAATATATTTTTTGATGAAATCTACTGAATTCTTATAAACCTCAAAGTTTTGATCATTATATGTAATGCCCTGCAAGGCAACAAGTCCATTATTTTTTAATAAGGATGACAATTTTGAGAAATAATCAGGTATGTATTCATACCCAACTGCTTCTATCATTTCTATAGATACAATCTTATCATATTTCCCATCCAAATCACGATAATCCTTATTTATGAGCGTGATCTTTGATTCCAACCCTTCATCTTTAATACGCGACCTTGCGTAATCGAACTGCGCATCTGAAATAGTGGTTGTGGTAACCTTACAACCATAATTCTTTGCAGCATGGATAGAAAAGCTACCCCAGCCAGTTCCTATCTCGAGCACAGAATCATCCTCTGACAGGTCTAGCTTTCTACATATGCGATCTAATTTTTCTATTGAAGCCTCTTCAAGTGTGACAGAATCATTATTAAAAAAGGCACAAGAATATGTCATTGAAGGGTCCAGCCATAACTTGTAAAAATCGTTGCTAAGGTCATAATGTGCTAAAATATTCTCTTTACTTCCTTTAAGTGTATTTTGCCGGCGACGGTGAATCATTTTATTGATCGGTTTGACAAGTTTAGCAAAACCCTTTTCAAGAGAAAGTAGGATATCCCTGTTCCTTAAAATTATTTGAAAAAGTTTTACCACATCATCTGAGGACCAATATCCAGCAACATAAGCCTCTGCTATTCCAAGAGCACCTCCACTTCCTGTCATGACATAAAATTCCTGTGAATGAATATCTACAGATACTTTTTCATCTGAGCTACCATCGCCAAAGGAGAAAGTCTCATCACCATCGTTTATGGAAATGTGTCCCGTTTTTAGATTTTTGAATTTTTTCTGTAGCCCACTTTTAAAGATAGACGTTAGAAAAGTTGATTTCTTAGGTGTCTTGACCGCATCTGCAAGATGATCAACTTGGAAAGTTGTACTCATTTGATTAATTACCTTTCATTAGATTGATTTTATCAGGATGTATGAAGTAGGGTGCTTTTTTCAACCATAGTTTAAATGCCTGCCAATGGATACGAAACACTACCAGCATAGTAATAAATGGAAATCTGGCTACTTGCCTAAGGAGATTCCCTAGAGTAAACGGTATTCTTTTCATATTTAATGTAGCATCAAAAACCCTTTCTTCGTCTTTATAATTTATCATATTGACCATTAGATTCTTTGTAGGTTGACTAAAAAGCCATTCATAATCATGATCCATTCCCCAAAATGGACTTACGTGCAATTTCTTTTTTAGATCAGCAGTAAGATTATCTATTTTACCTTTTTGACCTTTCTGATGGATAACATAAGAATGCCGCTCATCCCAAGGAGTGTTTGTAACCTCGGCCATTATCACATCAACTTCAGAATCGTCCTCATTAAAACAATAGTAAAAACTCACTGGGTTAAAACAATACCCGAAATATCTTAAATGCGTAAGCAACCTTATAGGCCCTTTCACCTCATAACCAATTTGTTCACGAATTGTTTTACGAACAGACAAATCAAGCTCTCCTTCCCCTGCGCCATGATAATCATCTCGATTAAAAGATATCATAGCTGGCTTATCAATATTCCATAGCCATGAGCGTTTGAGAGTTTTCTTAATGGTATTAAGGTCAACAAAAATCATGAAAATAGGATAGGTAAAAAAATGGTTAAAGGGAGTGAATCGCCTATGACGAATGGTACCCCTAAAGATAAAACTTTTGTTAGAAATACTCACAATGTTTCTCCAAAGTGGCTACAAACGTCTAACGCACTGACCACACCATCTTCATGGAAACCATTATGCCAATATGCTCCACAATAATAGGTGTTATTTTTTCCACTGATCTTGCTTTTTTGCTCTTGTGCTCTTAGGCTAGAGAGGGTAAAAAGCGGGTGCTCATAATTGAGATATTTGATGACCTTCTCAGGATCGATTAGTTCTTTAGTGTTCAATGTCACACAGAAGGTTTTTGTGCTAACAATTCCCTGCAAAATGTTCATGTTGTAAGTTAATGCCACAGGCTTACTTTGATCTTGGTCTAATAAATAATTCCAGCTGGACCATGCTGTTTTCCTTTTAGGTAAAATAGTATCATCAAAATGCAGTATAGCATCATTATTCTGATAAATAATAGAACCCAATATTTCTACTTCGTCTGTTGTCGGCTGCTCCAAAAGCGCAAGCGACTGGTCACTGTGGGTTGCAAATACCACTGCATCAAAGTCTTCTTCATTTTCACCATCTATTCCAAAGCTGATCGTAACTAAATCTTTATCCCGCTTGACATTTTTCACAGGTGTTGAAAGTCTTATTTTATCTTTGAATTTGGCAATGATCTTATCCACATATCTTTTTGACCCTCCTTTGATCACCCACCAATTTGGTCTATTTATTATTTGAAGTAGGCCGTGATTTTCAAAGAATCTAATAAAGAAAAGAGCCGGAATATTCATCATATCAGTGGGGACAGTAGACCATATTGCGGCTCCGATAGGAATAATAAAATGCTGAATGAATTCTGTTGAATAATTGTTTTTTAATAAATAATCGCCCAATGTCATTTTAGAGTCGATTGAAGGAAGATCTTTTCTAGACTCTTGATTAAAACGATTCATACTCCCTAGCATCCTTATGAAAGATGGTCTGAAGATATTTGACCTTTGTGCAAAAAGTCCATTCAGAGAATGCCCAGCATATTCTAGATCATCTCTTTCAGATTTTACACTAAACCCCATTCTTGTTAACTGGCGCTCAACTCCAAGTTGATCTAGAAGTTTAATAAAGTTTGGATACGTTCGTTCATTGTAAACAATAAAGCCTGAATCTACAGATAAACTTTTTCCTTCATGATTTATCTCATGGGTATGGGTGTGACCTCCTATATAGTCATTCTTTTCAAACATGATTATGTCGTGATTCCTGCTAAGTAAATAAGCAGTAGTGAGGCCAGAAATTCCTGAGCCTATAATTGCAATCTTCATTTTAGATTATAATTTCCAAAATTGTGGAACCTTGTTAATCTTTGAAATATCATACCCAATCTCGTCGAGGTCACTAATGATACTACTGTATACCTCATCTGACATTTGTGGTTTTCGAGCCATTATCCAAACGTACTTTCTTGAGGGGTAACCTATAACAGTATATTCATAATCTTCATCAAGGGCAATAATAAGAAAAGGCATTTTAAACGGCCATACAAATTGCATCCTCCACTCTGCATTTGTCTCTTTGTTATGAATATATCCAGTGGGCTTGTAAATCTTTTTTTCGCCATCTGGTGAATCCTCGTAAAAGGAAAAAGTTGTTTCAATAATACCTCCATCCCTGAGTCGATAAGATTCGATCGCATTTGTTGCCCTCTTCTCAATGAAAGTGGGAATATTTGCGATCACATACCAGTCTCCCATATAACGTTCTATATCTACATATTCGACTGTCTTCATTTCAGGTAATTCACTGGAGGCACTATCGTTACAATTAATCACTAAAAAAGGAATAAGCAAAGCAAAAATTAAGATTATATATTTCAAAATAATAAGTAACTACTGAACAATTATATCTTGTCTAAGTTTGGCTTCTGCTATTGCATCTTTAAATATATTCATCACACTGACTTTATTCATCATATCAACTAAAAACTCTGGTAATGCACCTCCGGGATCCATATAAATCCTGTAGGATAAGATTATAGTATCACTTAGAGTTTCCTCAGCCATCCATAATCCTGCACCATGGTCTAAATAGACTCGATTATTATTTTGATTATTGAGCCCAACCAGGACGTCGTCTCTTTTTTCCAGCAAATGCCAATGGATAATAGATGTGGTATCCCCACTGTTGTATCCGTAAGAGTACATTCGAAATAAGTATTCACGATCGCCAATCAAGGGTAGGTCAATGGGAATGAATTGGTACCCATCTACCCAATCGCTTGACCTTTGAACTTCCTTAGAACGAATAGGCCCTATACTTTTTAAAAAATTTTCATAATTACCCACATCCATTATTACACTTTGGATTATTTCTCTAGGAATCATTGTTTTTTTTGCAACCATCACTGCCTTGAGACCCATGCCTTGGATCGGTTTTCTACTTAAAGAAATACCATCTTTAGAATCCTCAACAATCCAACCTATATTATCGTGAAGATCTTGAAATAATTGCTCGGTTCTTAAGTCTTTGGTCTCAGCCGATCCATGACCAAGAACAAAGAGGAGGGTAGCAATATTTATTTTTGATATTACCCCGCTCATTTATTTCCTAAACCTAGTCTGTCATTGACCCAAAACATCATAGGGATACTACCTCCCCAAACTACAGCAAGCATGACAGAGACCTCTGTGAGTCCTGAATTAAAATATATAGCACCAATTTTTTCCCCTCCAATATATGCCAGAGGACCTCCTATAAAACCAAAAAGGAATGAAGAAGACCATTTATCTTTAAACCATGCCAATGAATGATTGACCATGGCAGCGAAACCGCACCACATAGCTGTGATCCACAAAGGAGCAATGATAATATCATCACTATATAAACCAACATAACCTATCAACTTCGTAGATGCCATTAACGTATCTATCATAGTGCCTAAAACCGCAAATATCAAAATAAGTTTAATCTCTGAATTGTTTGACACATTAAAGTTGAAGTGGAGAGCTAAAAATATTGCCATAGCTATAGGACCAAGGTATTCTGAGCCACTTGTAGCCCCTAAAACGCATGCCCACCAACTTATCTTAAATCCTAAAACATTTACTATAGTTTTCATATTGTTCTCTTACTTAAATATTATATCCAATATAAATCAAATACAATTTAAATTAGGCGTTATGAGCGTTATTTTGTCATCTTAAAGAAAATTACCGAAACTATCATCATCAAGGTATAAAAACTAAGACCAATACAAAGCATTATTAAAAAATAGTATGGCCAATCAGGCATAAGCAGTGTGAAGTTGACCCCTGCTGGCTTCTCAAATGTAAACATGTAATTACTATCCAGAACTAAATTGGTCAGAATGATAAAGATAACAAGCACCGTTGTCCATTTTATGGCAATAAAATAATCTTCCCATTTCGGCCTGTAACCATCTACTACGATACTGAGCATTACAAATATTACAAGACCATGTGCAAAGAAGTAATGGATAGAAACGTAAATGTGTTCCATTTCAGAAAGGTTTGTATTTATGAATGCAAATAAGGAACCACCAAAACCCGCAAAAAAGAACCAGGTTTTTAAAAGTCTTATATGTTGATTTTTACTGTAAATAGGAATTAATAAAGCTGATAAATAACACATCTCCATCGGCAAAGAAGTTTTAAGAGACCAGATACCATAATAGACCATGTAGACCTGAAAAACAATCTCATTAAAAACAACAAGGTATCCAATTGTTTGGAGGATAACCTGTTTCACTTTATCAGAACTATTACTATAAACCCAAGCTGCTGCAATGCAAAGCACAGTACTTATCATGCCATAGATCAAATGTTGGCTTGGCAGTGAGATCACAACATTAATAATATCACTTAGCATTTAATTGAGCCATTTTAAATTAATTTTTGAACCAATAATTTAATTTTAAATATAAAGCATTTGAATCTTCGTGGGACCAGTCTTTTTCAGATGGTGAGTAATAACTACTTTGGTTAAGGTTATAGACTAAGAAAAAAGTACTGCCCGGACGATATTCCCAACGAAATACAAAGGTTCCAACGGTATTATAAAGTTTAAAATCAGGGTCTTCATAATTCTGGAGGTAATCATATTCTTGAAGGTCCATTGTTTTAGGAGCTCTTAAACGATAAAACCTTTCGTAGTTCATATCTGCAAAGAATGGCTGAACAAAACATTGTAGAGATATTTTAGGAGAGAAGGTCCAGTCTAAACGCAATGTTATATCACGGGTCAATAGAGTGGAGTTTCCATAAACTCGAACTGTATCATCTACATTTTCTAAAATATCGACCCACTGCATATAGCTGGGACTTTTATCCTGCATAGCTTCTATTTCAATATTAAGCGGCTCGATCGGCCTCATTTCAAATTCTAAGTTGGCTCTATAACCATGGCCCCTATTTTCCCCATATCCCATACCAATACTAGATTCAAAGACGATTTTCTTACGACGATCGGTAGTGAATCTTGGACCAGCATAACCCCAAAGTTCTGTCTTATATGCCCACGCATTATCATTCCTAAATATATCTTCATCATTGTATGCTGGTAAAAATATTTTACCAAATAGACCCATACCCCAATAATTTGAAAACAGGTTTTCTTGTTCAATATCGATTTCATTTTCTATAACTAATCCATCCTGATTCCAATTTTGACTAACCTTAAGCTCTAAATTATTATTGATAAAATTTCCCCAAGGTTCCTGCTTACGCAACTCTAATCTTATACCGGTCCAAGAGGTGCCATTTCTTCTAAGATATCCTAGGTCATTTATATTAAACTTATCATCGGTGGTACCATACCAAAATCGAAAGCTCCACCATACAGGATCTAAATATCCAAAATTAAAACGGTAGGCACTGCCATTTTCGCTATCTACATTGGAATGGATGATCTGCCCATTGGTGAATAATCGGTTATCATAAAACCCAAGTGTCCAATCTGTCCCAATTACAGTGGCCCCTGCGTTATTGGCTCTGGTAACATTTGTTGCCATAATCCCAACTCTTGAAATATTATTGATCATGGGTATCTCAACACGCCCAATAGAATAGTTAGATTTTGGCTCGACCACAATATCTCTTGAATCAAGACTATCAATATGGATGGCAGTTTCCTCTGTGGTTAAAGCACCAATAAAACCATAATTAATACCAGATGCCAAACTACCCATGACCCTGCTAGCCCCAAGTATTGTAGTATAGTCTGCTAGGTTTTCTAGCTCGCCGTTATCTGGTATATAATAGCTTGGTCTTCTACCAATTCTACGTGAATTAAATAGTGATATCCGGTGATTAAAAAATTCAGAACCCTCAGAAAAGAATGGCCGTTTTTCTTCATAAAATGTCTCAAATGCAGTTAGGTTTAATACCGATGGATCTGCCTCAACTTGACCAAAGTCTGGATTAAAAGTTATTTTCATTACGCTGTTTGAGGTTAAGCCATATCGCATATCCAGCCCGATGTCTTGATGGGTTTTATTACTATAACCTGCCAACGCATAGGGTATGACCTCAAGTTGGTTAGGCGTGGGTATATTAGTCAGTCCACTTAGAATTCCCAATGGTAATATTAGCCCCCGCACTGACTTACTACGTCCGGGCCAATCGACACGCTCTTGCAATCGATGAATAGCTCTCTCAAATGATATTCCCCACTGCATATTTGGCTTATTCTCAAACTGAAAGACAGCGAGTGGTAGTTTGAATTCAGCATGCCATCCACTTTCATTAAATGAAATGCTCACGTCCCAAACTGGATTCCATGTAGGGTCATAGTCCCATTCACCAGATAGAGCAACATCCATTATTACTCCAGATGCATTTACTGCAAAAAAATAGCCGTTATAGTCGTCATCCTTTGAATCAATTGTAACACCAACCCAATCAGAATTATTAGCAAACCCATCCATCCAACTATCTCTACGGACCATCGTTTTTTTAATTTTTTCAGGTTGTGAATCAAAGGACTCTATGAATACATATAATGCTTCATCATCATAGCTAACCCTCGCAGATGTTTTTTCTGATGGTGCTGAAAGCTCTTTAGGCTCAATTTGAAAAAACTCATCAACCGGCTTAGTCTTTTGCCAACAACTATCAGTTAAATACCCATCAATGACCGGTGCCTTTTCACATCTTTGAGCATCCACAATCTTTAAGCGTAAAGAATCAGGTTCAAAATTTTTCAAATAAACTGATTGCCCAAAACTTATATTTTGTAAAACCATCAGAGTGAGTATCAGTTTAGGAATCATGTAAAGAGGGGTAGTAATGTTTCTTTTTATTATCATGTCGGCAAAAAAAATAGCTCCTATTTAGGAGCTAGAGATATATGCTACTCAAACTGTATCCTCGATTAATTGGAAAGTGCATGATCAACGATCATGAGGATATCAAATACATCAATTGTGCCATCTAAATTCATATCAGCATTCTGGACTTGTTCATTGTTTAATTCAATATGACCAACTACATAATTCACTGTAACTATGACATCAAGAATATTTACAATACTATCGAAATTCAGATCACCAAAATCAATACTCAATGGTGGCACAGCTCCGGCTGGGAACTGGATCATATCTAGCCAAGCACAATCTTCTCCAGAACTTTGTGCCTCATCCTTCTCATAGACCCATCTCAACAAATGCTCACCAAGTGGTAGGTCAACAGTATACTCATTCCAATCTGTGTCACCACCTATCACTAATTCTTGTGGTTCATCATCAATGTAAAATTCTAAATAGTCATAGATCGTTCCAGACCCACCTTGTTCTGATGAGGCCTTTGACCAAAACTGTATCTCACCTTCATAGAGGATATTCATTAAAATAGAAAGTTCTGATGTTTGGCTATGACTTATTTCACCAGACCTAGCAGAAAAGCTACCGGAATATGCATCCGCATCAATTATCCAATCTGCATCACCTCCATGAGACCACTCAAACGCTGAAAAACTAGCTGTCTCAAAATCTTCGATCATTATGCCAAGGGTGATAGGTAGAGCAAAAACATATTCATAGTCCGTACCAAGAGACCCAACAAGTATTGCGGTAAGTGCAGAATGTCCAACAGGAGCATCTGATTCAACTTCAACTTCAATGATCAATGTTATCTCTGTGTCAATATTCCATAAATAGTCGTTATCACTAACAATATTACCAATACTAATATGAGGATCACTTGTTGTGCCTTCGAAATCCGGATAAATAACTGGAGCGTGACCAACATTCTTCATCACAACTTGAAGAATAGCTGACTCCCCTGGGTCAAGTGTCCCATTCAGGTCATTTAATAATTCAGTTGACAGTAATTGATATGCAGGAGCTTCTACGATCACATCTGTATCAAATTCCCATGAGTCTGACCCATTGGTTACAAAAACGGTAAAGTCTATATGAGCACCATCTTCTACATTCCAACTAACTTCGATTTCAAAAGGACCAACCGTAACCTCATCTCCAGCAGCAACTGATTCCAGGATGATATTTTCAGTAAGAATATCAACCATTGACCCACCATGAGAAAGGCTAAAGGTCAATTCTTCTGAAGGGTCTGAACCCACGTTCTCAAATGTGAAATAAAGTTGCCCCGCTTCACCATAATCTAGAACATCATCTGTACCGCTACTGACCATTACATTTTCCATGAGCATGTAAGCTCCGTCAGGAGCGATCACACTAATAGATACCTCATAAGGTATCTTATTATATGCTGTCACTACTAGATCTACAGATCCGGGAATACTTAAAGCATCCTCGAACTCTATATCTGCATTTCCTGAAGGATCACTGAACACTGATGATAAAAGCTCTCCATCTTTTGAAACTGATACAAGTGCACCACTCACACCTGTTTCAACATAAAGGTCAGTCGCACCAATGATGAGAACTCCACTATGGTTGATGTCCATCTCGGTTGGGGTATCCGAGCGTACAACAACTGAAGGATCTCCAAATATTGTCCAGTAATAGGTCTCATTGTAGCCTTGAGATCCATAGCTATCATTCATTTGGTTCATACCATTGAAAGACAACCCACCAAATGTACGTTTGATATTATCTGAATATGACTCAACAAAGATCGCATTCATTTCATCTTGCCCTTCCATAGGAGGGTTCCAACCCTGGTTAACAGTCGACATTAAAGTAGCAATAGCGCCGGTAGGCGTTCCATCTGAAGCTGTTGCACGGATCCAGGTCTCTGCAAAACATGTCCCCTGTTCAAATTCTCCATTCACACAAGCGACAGACCAGATAAATGGATACATGCCTGTGTTCACAAGCCCATTAACATCTGTATTATTCATTGGGCAACCGTTTCCCCAAGAACCATTAGAGCCATGGCCTGTATAGTTAATAATAGATCTCCCTTCATTAATTGCTGCCTCACCCTGCGCAACGGTTCCATTAGGGTCATATATTTGATCTATTTCGTTGTAGGTGTAATCAAGTAAAAGCTGACGAATGTTATCAAGGTGCTCATCATCATCCTCACCATCATCACCAGGTCCTTGGGATGAGGCAAACCCACAACCTTTCTTGTACCAATCAGCAGATGGGTCAGGATTCATTTCATATGCAATGGTACGATCGATCATTGTTTGCACATGGTCGCCCGTTTCTGCTGAGAAACGGCCTATGATAAGATCAGGATAAAAATCACTTCCAGCTACAAAGGTAAGTGAATTATCAGATGGGCTATTAGAACCCGCACCATTCGAACGGCGGATGGTCTCTATCTGATCAATATCCCCAACTAACAATACAAATGCTATACCATTTTCGTAATATTCATCCTCAATTAATTGTGCCATATCATCGACGTCTCCAACATCTGCTATGTCAACAATTTCGGTTGGAATTCCTTTATAATTCTTCCAATCGACAAATGTTTGCATCTCATCCATAAAAGCACCATAACTGATCACCAACATAGGCCCTTGTTCACCAAGAACATCATATCTTTCATCAGTGTTGTAATTAAGAAAATGCTCTTTGTACATATTTTCAAATTCTCTACTACCTCCGTTAAATGGTCGTCTAGTTAGAGCATTGATCTGACTCTGACCATTCTCTTGGATAGATATCTCTATGTGAGTATGTACACGAAGCATCCTTTCGATCGGGTTGTATTGTATAGGCTGAAAAACAATTGTTTGTCCTCTCAGAGATCGCAGGATATAGGGGTCTCTTAGGAAAACTATATCTTTTGGATAAAATTCATTTGTCTCATAGGCTTTGCCAAACGTGTATGGAACTGTTGATGGGTCAACATCACGAGTTAAATTACCTTTTGATGGTTCAACATTATCCAAAGGGATATCGATAAAATCAGTGCTAATGACAGATAATTCCATATTCGCTAGGTCAGGAATAATTATAGAGCGCGCCATACGATACATTTCAGGGGCACCTCTTTCAAGGATAGGAACACCTCCTGGAAATGAAACACGGGTCTTTCCATTGTCAAGTAGTTCTTGGTAGTAACCTCCAAGTTCAAAAGTTATCTCGATATTACTCTCTGAAATAGAGTTTACATCCCATATAGGTTGAGATGGGCGTACATCTCCCAGGTCCACCCATTCCGAAGCGGTTAAGCCTGCCAGTAGGCAAGGGGTCATGATAAATAACTTTTTAACTAATTTCATTTATATAATTTACCCAAGACTATGGTACATATGTAATACGTTCTATCTGAACATAAAACTCATACGATCAGACATCTTATGACACCACAGTTAAATCTAATTCAAGTCTGACATAATAAGCCAATCTTGAATCTTTTTTTCTGTGGATGTTAATTCCTCATATTTATCTCTTTTTTTCAATCCTTTAGCATAAATATTTAACTTATGTATCAACATATCCTTGGCTGATCTAAATTGAGTTTCCGTTAGTGAACCCATTGATAATATTTTTTCTAATGATCGAATACGGTATTGCTCAATTCCTTCAGGAACCCTAGATAATTGGTCTAAATGACCACCATATTTTTTGATCAACGGCTCATCTAAAAATAGTATATTAAATTTTGCTGTTACCCGAAGCCATAGTTCATAATCCTCACAAACGGTCAAAGATTCATCAAAAGCCCCTACCTCTTCAAATACATCTTTGTTTATGATAGAGGATGATGGGGATATTCTACAAATGTCCAGACAATGCTTAAAGATATCCCCTCCGTACTTTTTGTGCTTTTTCATCTGATTTACTCTAACACCATTTCTGATCCAGATCTCATTCGTATGGCAAAAGGAAGAGTCCTTATTCACTTCTATAAACCTGCTTTGATACTCTAATTTTTCAGGCATCCACTCATCATCAGAATCCAATAATGCTATCCAAGAGCCTTGGGATATCTGAATACCTTTATTCCTCGCTGAGCTTACACCATTGTTTGGTTGATGAATGTATTGCACTGAAGGATAGTTTTGTAGTAACCATTCCTTAGTTCCATCTTTAGACCCATCATCTACTATAATGATCTCATATGGTTTAAATGTTTGAGATAAAACAGAATCGATAGCTCTTTGTAATGTATGCTTCCTATTATAGGTGGGAATAATAACTGATATCTTCACTCTAGAATATTTTAATCAAGAACATCCTATTTCATATCCTCAGTCAAAAGATTTTTATAGATGTCTATAGGATCATCTTTCATCTTGATTGGGGTTATCAAATAGTGATATGTATATTTTTTTGGTTCTATTCTATATTTTTCTAATGGCTGAGCTCCCCAGCTATCTTCTCCTGCAACCCCCATTTGAATATGGTCGATATCTATATGGATAAGTTCTTGCTTTACAAGGTCTGTAGTATGCATTGCTTTTTTTGTCTTCCTTGGAGCTTTCAGAGTGCCAGCTTTGCTTCCATCAAAGCCATCATCAAAATTTTCTGGTTTGAAGCGACTTGCATTCAGAGATAAGAAGCCACTAAACATAATACCCTCTCCATTTTCATTGGCAAATGTTGCCCATCGCACATCTGTCTTATTGCCATTTTCTTGGGGCCGAATATATGGATGGTATTGTTCCAATACTTTTCCTGAAAATATATCCACCTTAGCACTCGATCTTCGATCAATATAATTCTCATGGGGGCCTCTTCCAAACCATGTCATATTATTAAACTCTTTGGGGATTGACATCCTAGTACCAAATTTTGGAAGGTCAGGAAGACTTGCATCACTTGGATCAAAATCATGAGTTATTAATATCTTTCCATCTCCATAAATACTATATATCATCTTTCCTGTTGAATTTAGATCGGGATAATTAAAAAGAACTTGGATCCCAGCAAAATTCTTAGTGCTTGTAACCTTTATTTCATTTACCTGCTGATTGTCGCTTGCTTTTCTCCAGACAGCCATTCTTTCAGGCATGTTATTTCCAAAATCATTATCGATCGGAGTCCTCCAAAAATTTGGCGTTGGCCCATCAATCAAATACTGCTTACCATTGAACGACCAGGACTCTAAAGTCCCCTCACTTTTAGAAAATACCACCTCGAAATTTTCTCCAAGTATTACAACATCATCATCTGATTCCCTTACATTCTTAAATGAAGCAACTTGATTCAAATATGGTATTTGCTCTGGCTTGAGGTCTTTTTTTATGGTTGCATAATTCACTATAGGTAATTGCTCCCAGGCAATAAGGTGGCCAGACTTCAATAATCCTTTGTCCTCTTTTAGCCTGAATTCGATCTCCAAAAAATACTCAGTTAAAGGTTCCATATTTAATTCAGACAAAGGTACTAAAACACGTTTGCTTTCCTGAGGGGCGAGGTCCAGGTCCTTAAATTTTCCAGATTGAATTGTTTCGCCATTCACTCTCAATTTCCATGAGATCAAGAATTCTTTTGAATTTGTAAAAAAATGTTCATTTGTGATCTCTATCAATAGATCATCCATGCCCACAGATCTGACCAAAAAGTTCTGATATGCTTTTTTAGCCTCAAAAAAATGGGGGTTTGGTTTTCTATCTGGCTGAACCAAACCATTAATAAGAAAATTTCCATCACTGGGTGTATCGGGAGGTCCAAAATCACCACCATATGCAAAAAATTCCTTACCATCCTCTGATTTTTTTCGTAACCCCTGATCTACCCAATCCCAAATACAACCACCTTGTAATTGGGGCTCCTTACGTATAAGGTCCCAATAGTCTGACATACCTCCTAGGCTATTACCCATTGCATGCATGTACTCGCACATGATCAGAGGCCTTTCATGCTTTTTACCAGCCCATTTTTTCAACCATTCCACTCCCGGATACATCGGGGTATATATATCAACATGATCTCTATCTTCAGCACGCTCATAGTGAACAGGCCTTGAGGGGTCTTTTGATCTTATCCAATTTGCACAAGCTATAAAGTTCACCCCATCCCCGCCTTCATTTCCCATAGACCACATAATAATAGATGGGTGATTCTTGTCCCGCTCTACCATCCTTTGAATCCGAGTAAAGTGAGCCAAATACCATTCTGGTTTATTTCCTAGGGTCCTGTCTGGATGATACCCCATTCCGTGACTTTCAATGTTTGCCTCATCAATAACATAGAGGCCATATCTATCGCAAAGGTCGTACCAATACGGGTCTGAAGGATAATGACTAGTACGTACTGTATTTATATTGAATTCTTTCATCAATCGTATGTCTTCTTCCATAAGATCCTTACTTATCACATGTCCCTTATCGGGGTCATGTTCATGACGATTGACTCCCTTTATCAAAATTGGTTTGCCATTAACTAATAATTGTCCATCGATCACCTCTATCGTTCGGAATCCTATCTCATCGCTTAAGGATGTAATTACGTTATATCCTTTTTTTAGAGTTAACTGAATAATATAAAGGTTTGGCGTTTCTGCTGTCCACGCATCCACATCTAATATTGTTTTTTTGAAACTATGCTTTATATCAGAATCAGCTGCTATTGTAATTCTATCTGTTTTGTTGTAAACCCGTCTGCCACTTGGTTTATATAATTCAGCTTGGACAGATATTTTTTGGTTTACATCTCCATCATTTCTTATATCTATTTCAAGGTCAAATAATCCATTCTTGAAAGTTTTATCCAATGGGGTCCTGGCCCAAACGTCCGTGACCCTTAAAGCAGGCTCTGCATAAAGATATACATCCCGCTCTATCCCGCTGATCCTCCAAAAATCTTGACACTCTAGGTAGGTCCCATCTGACCACCTGTAGACCTCTAGAGCCACAATATTATTGCCTGTCATTACATATTCACTGATGTCAAACTCTGCCGGTAGCTTACTGCCTTGACTATACCCAACCTTCTCACCATTAACCCAAATAAAAAATGCAGACTTTACCGCTCCAAAATGAATGACGATGCGGTGACCTTCCCATTCCTCAGGTATTATAAAATCTTTTCGATAGGATCCTACAGGATTATATCCATCCGGGATTTTTGGCGGGCTAGGGTTATATGAAAATTCGTAAGGGTGATTTAAATAGATCGGTACACCATAACCATTCAATTCCCAATTTGAAGGAACCTCTATCTCACCCCAATTAGAATCATTGAAATTAATTTGATAAAAGTTGGTTGGACGATCAAGAGGATCTCGCACCCAATTGAATTTCCAACTCCCATTTAAAGATCTATAACGACCTGATTTAGTCGGATCATTTTT
>CACEUX010000004.1 GCA_902562835.1 uncultured Fidelibacterota bacterium | reverse complement strand
CATAGACCTCTGCAGATAAAAATGAAAAAATGAAGATTGCAACCTTAATTCTATTTATCATCTATTTTGATATTCGAATTCTGTTGAAAAAGAAGATGCCGGAAGACCTTCGAGGTTGAATTTTGCATTATCATTCAATCCAAAAAAATATTTGGTAAAACTAACCGATCGGTCGATTGCCCGCAGGAAATAAGTAATAGGACTAATATCAAAAAATAGATAAATAAATATTTTTTCATTCTTTAATATAAAAACAAAAAGCCCCACTAAAGTGAGGCTTGATGGTTAATTTGATTTAAAATCTATTTCAAGAACATCATTCTTTTGACTTGATAGGAATCTCCTGCCTGTATCTTATACAGGTAGACTCCTGAACTCACGGTCTCTCCAATACCATTGGTTGCATCCCAAATGATGCTATTACGTCCGGCAGATTGGAAACCATCATATAATTCATTAATAAGTTTTCCTTGTACATCATAAACCGTAATTCTTAATGCAGAATCACTCACCAAATCATATCTAATAGTTGTTGTAGGATTAAACGGGTTCGGATAATTCTGTTGAACATAGAATTCACCTGGTACGGATGAGGTTATACCATCTAATGATAGGGCTGATGCCGAAGCAGGTAGCTCAACCACGTAACCACTTGGTGTGGCCAACACTAAAGTAAAAGCAGAGTCAGTTTCAGTAGGGCTCAAAAACCCTGAAGCATACACTACTCCGCTGAGCCCACCAAAGGTTGCTAGTGGAGCGCTGAAGGACGCTACAGACTGTGATGACCCATGCCCAGTGATATCCAGTGTGTAATCACCTACTGGAACTTGCAGATAACCTTGGAATTCACCGTAGGCTAAATTTTCCACTAGTAAATTTCCATCTGCATATATGTCGACTGCTGGTGCATCAGTTACGCCATGCATCACTTTTAGCGCAAAACTGTTGTCATCCGCCGCTTCTGATTCTAGACCAGATGCGAGTAGGTCAAATGGATGTCCTTCGTCACCGACAATTCCAGATGCTACTACAACATAGGAACCATTTTCTTCAAGCTCAAATGGGAATGTTGCGATTACATCTCCACCCGCCGGGGCAATTCCAACCTCAGTAGTAACTGGTAAATCTAACAGACCAGTGCTTGCTCTATATTCAACTCCTTCTAGGGCAACGCTACCATCTACGTATACATCTACTGTGGGGTATGGCGAATTGTGTATTATCTGTACTTGTGCAGTTTGAGCAACGAGTAGAGTGGAGAACACTAATAACATTATTTTTTTCATTACATTTCCTTTTTATTTTATAAAACGTTCATAACGCTCACAAAGTAGCGTACCAAACCACATAAAACCAAATAGATTTTATTAGTTTTTTAAATGAATATTTGGAGGGATTAGGGCCTTAACAAGTCAGCCCTGGTAAAATTGAAAGTGGACTATTTTTTAGATAAAATTGATCGAAGAGTTTTTATTATAAAAAATTTGATACTTGTAAAGTGCTTTCAGGTGTGTAAGGGTATTATAAAATCACTTCGTTCGTTTGCTTCTCTTGCGTTTATTTTTTCTATTATTATTTTTTCTATTATTATTTTTTGAATTAAAGAATTTTCTTCTATTTCTTTTTCGCCTTTTCGTTTGACCCTTTTCATTGGCTTTCGCATTGATATCTTTTGAATCTTTATAGTAAGATAAATATCTATTGAATTCAGTTGAGACAAAGTGCTTAATCAGTTTTTCTCTATCAAGCCAATTAAGTTTCTCATATATATAAGGTAAAAATGGCTCTATTTGATTTTCATTAACGTCAACCTTCTCAATTTTATCTATGAGGGCGTATAAACGTTTTTTGCATATATCTAATCCATTAGGAACCTCTTTTTTAACAAAAGAAATTCCAGACGTTTTTTCGATATCTTTTAATTTTCTTATTTCTCGTCCATGGATGATCACCATTGATACACCCTTCTTCCCCGCTCTACCTGTTCTTCCACTTCTGTGAATGTATATTTCATCATCATCAGGTAAATTATAATTGATCACATGGGTAAGGTCTTCAACATCTAATCCACGAGCAGCAACATCTGTTGCCACCAGTATTTGCAATTGACGTTTTCTAAAACGTCTCATGACATCATCTCTTTCTGCTTGAGTTAGATCACCATGAATAGTATCCGCATTATAATGATCATTCATTAGCTTATTGGCAACTTCTTTAGTTTCCCTACGTGTACGGCAGAAAACGATCCCGTATATGTCAGGGTTCATATCTGCTATTCGCTTTATTACCTCATATCTATCTTTTGCTTGTACCATATAAAATAGATGCTGAACATTATCTGCTGCTCTATTTACCCTAGCAACAGCGATCTCCAGGGATTTTTTCATGTACTTTTTTGTAACACTGATCACCTTAGGTGTCATAGTTGCTGAAAATAGTAGAAGTTGTTTTTTGTTTGATGTTGCGTGAATAATGGATTCAAGGTCATCTTTGAATCCCATTGATAGCATCTCATCTGCTTCATCCAGTACCAAACGTTCAATATTATCAACAAACAATTTTTTTCTTCTGATCAGATCTCTTGTCCTACCTGGAGTGCCAACAATAATTTGTGGTCCTTTTTTAAGAGCTCTTATTTGTGTTTCGATCTTAGTACCACCATAGACCGCTAGGATATTTACCTTTTTAAGGTATTTTGAGTAACTTGATAGATCATTTGTAATTTGAATGCAGAGCTCTCGGGTAGGGCATAAAATGAGAGTTTGGACCTTATTACTTTTAGCATTGGTTAAACTCAACAATGGTAAACCAAATGCAGCTGTTTTACCTGTGCCTGTCTGAGCAGATGCAATTAAATCCTGGTCAGAGGACATCAAATGTGGAATGACCTTACTTTGAATGGGAGTCGGGTGTTTGAAACCCAATTCTTTGATAGCTTTTAATAACTCACCGCTTAAGTAAAAATTGGAAAAGGAACCTCTGGTTTTTGATCTTGTTTTATTCATGATTCAGGACAGACTTGATATTTATGATTTTTAGGCCGGGGAGTATACTCTCGTTTATCTAGATTACTCATCTAAATAAAAAAAATTTTCATGAAAATGAATTTTTAAACCGTTTATAAAATGGATATGACTAAAAAGTATTGATTTATTGTTTATATGATTATCAGGTCCTTTTTATTAAGCTTTCTACTCGATTTATAGTTTGTTATCTACTGTTCCTTACCAAACGTCTTGGCCTTTAATAACATTTAACGATTACCAAAATGATCTCAACTGAAAACATTTCCATTCAATTTGGTTCCGAGCCTCTTTTCGAGAACATAACAGTGTCTTTTTCCAGCAGTAATAGATATGGTCTAATTGGCGCAAATGGTTCAGGAAAATCTACATTTATGAAGATTCTCACAAATGAAATAGATGCAAGCTCTGGTACTGTTTCAATTGATAGGACCAAAAGATTAGCAAAGCTAAATCAAGATCAATTTGCCTATGAGGACGTTATAGTCTCCGACTGTGTTATTATGGGTCATGGCCTACTTTGGAAGATAAAACAAGAAAGAGATCATATTTATAGTTTACCAAATATGACTGAAGAACAAGGAATGAGAGTTGCAGACCTTGAATCCGAATTTGGTGAGATGGGTGGATACACTGCTGAGGCAGAAGCAGAGGAACTACTATTAGGTGTAGGGATACCAATAAAGGACCATGCTAAACCAATGAGCTCAATTGCTCCTGGATTAAAACTTAGAGTTCTGCTCGCTCAAGCACTTTTTGGTGACCCCGGTATTTTACTACTGGATGAGCCTACTAATAATTTGGATATAAATACAATTCGGTGGCTCGAGAACACACTCCAATCTCGAGACTGCACAATGATAGTTATTTCTCATGATCGTCGCTTTTTAAATAGTGTTTGCACCCACATGGCCGATCTCGATTATGGTGAGATCAGACTCTACCCGGGCAACTATGATGATTTTATGATTGCTTCAACTCAGGCCCGAGAAACATTGATCAATGAGAATGCTAAAAAACAAGCGAAGATCAATGAGCTCCAATCTTTTGTAAAAAGATTCTCAGCAAATGCATCAAAAGCAAGACAGGCGACATCAAGGGCTAATCAGATCAATAAGATCAAATTAGATGACATTAAAAAATCAAGTAGGGTCTATCCATTTATCAGATTCAATCAAGAAAAAAAAGTACACAACAAAGTTCTAGAACTGGAAAATATCTCAAAGGCCTATGATAGCCTAAGCATTATAAAAAAATTCAGTACAACTATTAATTCAGGTGATCGTATTGCAATAATTGGAGAAAGTGGAATCGGAAAGACCACGTTGCTAAAATGCCTAATTGATGACAGTTTTGCAGATGAGGGATCAGCCAAATGGTCAGAGAATGCCGTTATAGGTTATTTCGCCCAAAATCATAGTGAAGAGTTCAAGTCAAAGATCTCTCTTATCGATTGGATGGCAAAATGGAGCCATCAAGAAGATGACATGGAAACAATACGTGGGACGCTTGGTAGACTGCTCTTCTCTCAAAATGATATCAACAAACCTGTAAACGTTCTTTCAGGAGGCGAACAAAGAAGAATGCTTTTGGGAAAAATTATTCTACAAAGAGCAAATGTAATAATATTGGATGAGCCAACAAATCACCTTGATATGGAATCCATAGAGTCTCTGAACCAATCTCTAGATCTGTTTGATGGTACAACAATCTTTGTTAGTCACGATAGAGAATTCATCTCTTCATTGGCAAACAGATTAATAGAAGTAAAAAGTGATAAGATCACTGAATACGGCAGTTATGAAAACTACCAATCTTCTCAAATAAAGAACCCCGCTTAGAATCATTCCCGTTCCAATCGGATAATTAGCCCGACAAATTTATTACTGATAGTAAAACAAAAAGGCCTCACTAAGGAGGCCTTTTATAATATTTTAAGTATTTAGTGGTTAACTAGGATCTGGTATCTCACTGCTATTTTCTTCAAGGAAAATTCTTTCGCTTATTTCTCCAGTGTCATCGGCTGGATAATCACTAATATCATCGTTAGTGTATACCCAGTATACTAATGAGTTATCACCACGACGATGAACAATGCCACCTGTGGTAATAGTTCTAGCTTCTTCTTCATTGTAGTATTCATCAAATACATAATAAGACCATTCTCTATCTTTAATTTGCCATGGATCTAATTGTTCACCAACATACCCTTCAATCTTGACATTATCAAATGGGTTTCGAGTCCATGTACGACGACCGTTTTCCATTGCAGATGTAGTAGCTGCATTTTCTAATCCTGCTCTTATACTTGTAATAACGGCATCTTCAGCAGCTTCTTCAGCTTTTGTAATAGTTGACATATAACGAGGAATGGCTACCGCGGCCAATATACCTAGTATAATTGTGACAAGAATTAACTCAACCAAGGTAAAACCTTTGACAGAATTCTTCATAACAGACTCCTTAATAAATTCTTAGTATATCTACGTTGAGGAAAAATTATAATAATTCATTCCTCTATTTTAATTTAGCAAGAACTATACCACTTTCAATTAACCTAAGTTTTTTACGGTAAATAGGCTATTTGTATCTTTATGATACATATTAATAACTAAAATTGTAACACAATCATAAAAATTCCACACTGATTAAATTCTAGAGTTCTTTGTATTAGATTTTATTTATTAACTATTTTTACCTTGACTGCAAGATGGTCCGAATACCCCCCCAACAGTCTATTACCTGCCCAAAACCTAAACGGGTAATGCTTATAATTCCCTTCTTGTTGTCGATATTTTGGTAAATCGAGTATGTATACAGAATCATTTAGCACCACGAGGTTTTTGTCATCCTGAAGTTGGTCATTTACTATGATCTGATCATAAAGATAGTCTTTTCCTCTGTATACATATGTCCCAATATTTGATTTTCCTATCATTGGTTTCATCAGACTTGTTAAACCAATTTTTTCTAAAAGTTTGATGTTTTGTTCATCAGGATTTTCATTAAAATCTCCTAATAAAATAATTTCTGCAAACTCATCAGACTTCTGGAGCATTTCAATTTCTTTAATGATTAACTCTGCAGTAGACTTTCTTTTAGGAATTGATTTTTCTCTACCTCCATAATTTGAAGGCCAATGGTTCACAAATAAATGCAGTTTCCTGTCTTGGTATTTACCTTCAATATAAAGTATATCCCTAGTATTACCCCCATTTTTCAGCTTATTTAGTATAGGTTTACTAGAAATAATTGAAAATCGATCAGGATCGTACAATAATGCGTTATCAATACCGCGATTATCTGGTGATTCGTAATGTATGATACGATAATCACGATCAAGGTATGCGATATTCAGGTCATTTAATACCACTAAATTCTCAACTTCACACAAACCCAATACATCCACATTCAGGTCAGTCAGGACTTCTGAGCAATGTTTTAATTTTAGATCATATATTTCTTGGTCAACGTTCTTTCGTCCACCAATAGAAAATTCGTCGTCATTTTTATTAGGGTTATTTTCTAGATCAAATAGGTTTTCAACATTCCAGAAGCCAACAGTCAATGGTTCTTCGCTGTATAAAAGAGATAAGAAACCAAATATAATTAATGATTTATATTTTATTTTTTCATTCATAACAGGTTAATAGTTTTAATACCGTTAATCTACTGATCATCCATCAAACAGAAAACCCCATGAATAGTGGGTCTCGCTACAAAAAAGGTAAGGTCCTTATCTATAATTACTCATCGTTTGATATCTAAACTTGTTCATTTTCAGGATCTCTTGTTAAAAAGGTCTCAAAAATAATTCCCATGACAATTCCATAAATGATAGGTATGACCGCTTGGGAAAGTAACGGGGCAAGATTTTTAAGTTCCCTTCCCTCTTCACTGTGCATTCCCGATCCAATAAGCACCATTTTGACCAAGAACACGATCCAGCCTGACAGAAAAAGATTTTTTCTTAATACCATACCTAATTGGTTATCTTTGATCGTGTGCCTATTCATAAATGTGATACTTAAACCAACTCCAAGTACAGAGCCATGAGATGGCCAGTGAATAAAACTTCCAAATCCTCCAGCAGCACCGTTAACAAATAGAGCATGGTAAATGGCACCGTTAATGGATAAAAACATTAACATATACCCTATCATTCTATCCATAGTTATATAAAAAGTAATATTCCTGTAGACTTTAATTCGCATAGTTCACTTTACCTCTTCTGATCTACTTAAAACCATCGACTTTACATCTTTAGTAAAAAATGCCTCGACTATGGTTCCACATAAATATCCATAATAAGGGGTTATGGCTGCTGCTGCTATGCTTGGGCCTAAATGGAAGAGACTTGGAACCCACCGCATACCCTCAAATGTCAGAACTAACCCGATCAAGAATCCTAACCATCCCGCAAGAATTAATTCATTTTTGAGTCTCAAACCCAGTTCATGCTCTTGATAGGTATGTTTTCTCATAAAAATAATACCTCCGCCACCACCAGCAACAATAAGAAATGATGGCCCGCTTATAAAAAGCCCAAACGATCCCCTTGCATCTTCAATAAAAAGAGCATAAGTAATTGTCATAAATAAGAAAACGAACATTAATAGGGCACCCGTAATTCTATTATCCATTTAAAATTCTCCCGAATTATATTTTAGTTTTTTACTAATATTTTCTGCCATTTAAAAATTGTCCAATAAAGGTACTTCTTATCATGAAGTGGTAACTAGTAAAAGCAAAGACCGTGATCAAAAAAGAAGAGATCGAGAACTTTATAAAGACATTCATAGCAACACCATGAAATAGGCCTGGTATAAAATGGGTCAATGGTAAGTGAATGATATAGACCCAATAGGACGCGTCACTTATATACCTCATCGTCTTAGACTGTGTACTAAAAAATCTAATGCAAAGTGCCATTACGAGCATAACGTAGTTTGGCACTCCAAAATTCCATAATAATAGATAAAATAGATTCATTGGATCTGACTCAAGTGGTTCTTTTTTACCATTTGAGGTAAGATCAATAATATTACCATCACAATCAGTACATTGTTTCCAGCATATGGGGTCTAGTATTACATCTTCTTGAAATACTTGAATAACGTAATCCTTAAACTCAGGTGCCACATCGCAATCCAGTCCTTCCTTACCTGGTGATATCCATTCTTCAAAATCGTTTTCTTTATCTCTTTTAACACCATCCCATCCATTGATCGTGAAAATAAATTTATAATCTCCATTATATGTTTCGATCTCTTTCGTATAAATACCATCACCATCCTCATCTGTCATTTTGTTATCACATTCCCCACACCACCCATTAAACTCACCCTGAATAAATACGCCTTTAAACTCATTCCCCTGATCATAAAAATGATTAAAATCAAATTCTGACATATCAACATTAAAGGTAACATTATATGTTGATCCCCATCCTTCGTTGATCTGTGGAAATGGACTGTATTGTAGAATTTTAAAGAGTCCAAATAGAAGTACCGTTAATAAAGCACTATATGTAAAAAAAATACCCAGTTGTCTTTTAAGACTTATATGCTTTAGCAGGTCTTTATGATGATACATATGCCATCCAATAAAATAGAAAAATCCAAAGGCAAAGAAGGTCTTAATCGCCTCCCATTTGGTGAACCATAACCATGACCACCATTGGGATTCTGCTTGAGCTTCTCCTTTTATAAGAAACATCATTAATAAACCATATGATAAACAAAATAAAAATGTACCCGTCCATGGCTTCAGGAACATAGCGGATATCATTCTCCTGATCAAATTTGATATACTATTCCCACCACTCAATGAATGGAATGCGTAGTACTTAGATAATATTGATTTGAGCAAATACGCAAGAAGTGACATGAAAAATAAATAATTCAAGAACCATAAATGAGCAGTGCTTTCAGGTATCAAATTCCATGGAGAGTCAAATATGCTAAAACTTTTTGATAAAGACTCAGCTAAAACATGACCACCTTTTCTTTCCCATGAAAATTTTCTAGAGTAATCTATGAGGATACTCACAGGACCTATCATCACAATAAGAGGTAAAAAGATCCGTTTGAACCGATTGGCTATCATCTTCTTTGAACCCCGTTTATGGTAGAGGAGCGAACCAAAGAATCCAGCTATAAGAAAAAATGAATGCATTCTAAAGTAATGCAAGAATCCAAAAAAGAAATCAAAAAATGGGCTAGTTGAATTCACATCAGTAGCCCATCCTCCTCCGAACGTGACATAGGCTAATGATAAATGAAAATACACTCCTAGCAACATGAGAAGTGCTCGCATAGCATCAAGTGAATGTAATCTTTTTGATATCATTTTAAATTGTTAATAAGATGAGTTTGTTACATTAACATTCCAAATTATGGGTCTACTGAAAGACTCTCATAAATTCTTACAAACGACAAGAATAAACCATAGGAAAAGGTTGATAGGGAAAAAGGTACAGGACCTAGGGTCTTTTAAGCCTATGCAAACTCATTTAAATCAATCTCCTTCAAATTTAATTTTTTAAATGATAATTATTAGAAAATAGGACTATTTACAAAATATGGTACGGCAACATTATATTGTTAAAATTAGTTCATTAGCAATTTAAATGTTGCTCAAAAGTAAGAAATTTCTTAAAAATGACTTAAAATTTTTAAGTACGCGTATATTTTTTGATTGTAAAACAAAAAACCCCACGAATACATTTTATCAGCGGGGTTTATGTAACCTATTAACCAATGGAGTAGTAATTATAGGTTTTATAAGCAAAATTTAATTTTCAAAATTTATCTGCAGGCGATAATGACTCCCCAATTTCTTACTGTTAAGAACAATTTCCTTGGATATGTATTCCTCTAATCCATCAAGGATAGACTGATCAAACGGGAAACCAAGAGACTTTATAAACTGAAGATCTTCAATTCTCCCTTTCTGGTCGAGCGTAAACTCGATTAGGGATGATCCCGATATGGAATAAGAAATTAGGCTGTGAGGATAAGAAAAATATTCACTAATGGGAGTTTGATAACAACTTTTAACGGCACCAATCTGCTCTCCTAGATCTTCAGCCAGGAGGGGACCAATATGAAAGGTCATAAGCAGAAATACTATATTAATATATTTAAAAATTATTTTCATATATCTTAAATTTTTAATAAATTTTGTTACTACTATTTATAAATTATTATATAATTAACCAATTCCATAATAATATTAATTGTTATTATCATGCAAATAAAATATTAATTAAATAATAAATAAAATGCGAAAATATTAAAGAATAGCTTAATATTTTTAATGCAATAATTAACTGAATGAACATACCAAACAGATCATCAAAGCAATTGGAATGGAGTGGTTTTAAATCATTAATTAGTAATTAGTAAATATTTATAAGATTTAATCAAAAAGTAATATGAAAAACGTTTTAGGTACAACATTGCAACTATGCTCGAGATCTCCACTTACCGGTTATCATCGAGATGGCTTTTGTAAAACAGATAATAATGATAAAGGTCGACACGTAATTGCATCTATAATGACCGAAAAGTTTCTAGCCTTTACAAGATCAAAAGGTAATGACCTATCCACACCAAATGTACTTTATGGCTTTCCTGGCTTAAAAGAAAATGATAGGTGGTGTTTATGTGCACTGAGATGGAAAGAAGCATACGAGGCAGGTTATGCACCACCCGTTGTATTGGAAGCAACTCATGAGAAAGCATTAGAATTTGTAGACCTGGAAATCCTTATTGAGCATAGTGTAAGATCTGAGAGCACCTCTTAATGGAATGCTATATTATTGAAATAGTGTATGGATAAATTATTTCGATGGACCATCTACCTTATGATAGTCTTCACAATTGCAGTAATTATATATTTTTATTCTTGGTGGAGTTTTAAACCAAAAGCCATACTCGAATTAGCGTACAGTTACCAACACTTCGCTTAGAAATAACATTCGTTTATTTTCTATTTTGCTTTCCCATCTCGTATTTCCTCATTGGCATTCTATCGACATCAGAAAAAATGATGTTTAGATCAATTTCAAATGGGTATGAGTTCTTTATTTTCCCATCTTTGCCTATTAGTAAAAGATGGTGTTCACTATTTGCTTTTCTGATGGTTTTAAAAAGTGACATTGAAAACCTTTTTGACATTTTTTTATGATCAATAAATACATTTTTTTCATCCACCTGAACTATCACCATATCTCTTTCAAGAAATTCTGTTCTGTATCTACTGATCTTTTTTTCAATATCAATTTTCCCATCATTAATAATGACTAATAATCTATTGTTCCATTTAAGATCGCTAATATGATCTACTTGGTCAATTGAGACGATATTCATAATTAGCATTAATATTATTTTAGATAACATTCCCAAATTTATTCATCACCTAACAAACAAAAAACCCCACGATGATCGTGGGGCTTTGTATGGTATTATAAAGTTTTTTTCAACAACAACCGCATCCACTAGGGCAGCAACTACAACCACTATTTTCCCAAGTTCCTATTTGTTGAATATTGAGACTACTGAAGATCCAATCAAATTTTAGGCTTAACCAATCGGAAACTTCACTGACAGTCCAATATTTAGAATCCCATTTTATTTTTACCTGCTTTGGTAGTTTTTCAAACTCATCATGATCCGAATCCCAATCAATATTTGAGGCTTCTAAAACTGGTAATTCATTCTCTTTCATTTATTTACCCTATTATAAGGAGAACTTAAAAATTATTTTGTTAACAACATTCTTTATTCTCGCATTGGCAATATCGCATATTATACATGTGAAAACCTACAAGCATAAAAGCAGGAATGAATTTTACATTTTCTGCTAGATGAATCCATTGAAAATTTATATTTAATATCAACAAGAATAATGTTATCCAACTAGCGTATAGTCCATATTTGATCATTTCACTTGTTGTTGACCTACTAGCCTGGATTACAGCAAAGAAGGAGATGAATAGAAAAAAGTAATCTAGCCATTTCCACCACAGAGGCGCTGAACTACAGCAACTCGCTGAACAGGCGGATGCTATGAAAAAAAATGGTGTTGCAATACAGTGCATCATACACAATCCGCTTGCGAAAGCACCAATCGCATCAAATTTTATATCAAATAATCCTAGAGACGGATTTTTTAGTGATATCATTATAGATCTCATCATTATAAATATTGCTCCTTAAAATGATTGGTGGGCGCTAATAGACCGTCAATATCTTGGGTTACTGACAATAGTTTTTGATTAGAAATAGCACCCACCATTATATTTTTTTAAAACTTTCAACATATTGAATATATTTTTCTTTATCAACAGTAACCTTATTCCAAGTGTCCTCCAAAATCAAATTGATTTTTATATCAATCATTTCTTGAATATCACTTCTGTACCTTTTGTAAGCGTAATAATCCGTATCAGTTAAAGCATTTATTTCATTTTGAAAATAGATAACAGGGTTTAACAGGGAAAAGCTTTTTATAAATTTATTTTTTTTCTCGCTTGACCATTCAATTGTGCGAGCAACATCCTTATTGAGCATATTCACAAGGCCAGATAAGCTTCTGTTTATTATTGCTTTGTTCACACTTGTATCAGAGGCATATAAAGTGGTTTGTAAAATTGGGAAAGCTTTTAATAATTCCTCGCGCAGAGTTTCTGATGGTAATTCAAAGATCTTATTACTTTGGTCTCGACTCACATCAAGATAATCTGTCATATAATTCGTTGGATACTTTAACGACGAGATCTGATGTATCGCGCCTGGAATAATAATACAAAAGACCAGCCATACGGATATCATTTTTACAGCCTGATCCGAGCTTCCGTTTCCAGAAACATTGATAAAGAAAAAAGCAGTGTACCATATTAACAGGTAAAGTGATATAATAAGTAATAACTTAAAAAATTCTAGACTGGCACTTTGTAAAACTCCTGAAAATAACGCATAAGGCGTTATCAACATTAAAAGTAAGAGAACCGTAAGTAAGTAGTAAAATGAAAAACGTGCTAGCAGCCATCTTTCTTTGGAGAGATTATTTAGATATATTAGGTTATCAAACCTAAGATCTTTTTCTAATCCACCAATATTAAATAGCAGTATAATTATTAGTATAGGAGTGAGATATATTAAAACAAAATTAAAATCCAATGTACCTATTGCCATTCGCTCTGGGTTTGCAATTTCTTCAGCAAGATCGCTATCAAAAATAGTACTCCAGTTTGTTACCCGTTTATAATACCCATATTGCTCAGACTGACCTAAGCTAAAAACCATCATTGGGGATGGATATTTAAAAGCATGTGACGGCGTACTCCAGACTGCCCAATATGGAATTGTTGGGTCTCTCCTTGGTTTATCTATAGTGCCTTGCTCTATTTCTTCATATTGAAGAATCATATTTGCAATAGACTTATCATTATTAGCTTGGATGGATATTATTTCATTGCTGTGAGTTTTAAATAGATCATAACCATTTTGACAACCGTATATAACCGCTGCTCCAAACAGTATAAGTGAAATAGTTTTAAATGGAGATCTGACTAAATGAACAAATTCACTTTGAGCTATTTCAATGTATCGTGTCATAGAATAATTTTTTTATTTGTATTTAGTTTGATCATAAACGTTACCAATAGACCCCACCACAATAGACAAAGTATATCGATCAAATAGTAATTCATCTGATCATTTATTTTTGGAGATTCATAAGAAAAACCCTGAACAGACCTAAAAAAGGTACTATCTACTGTCCATCCCCAATCTCCGGTTTTTGATCCCCCATATGCATGTTTATCATTCAAGGCTTTTATGAGAATTCTTCGATAGTCTTCAGCTTTTTTTAAAAAATCAAGATGGTGTATCATATCAGTGCCGCAAAAGCCCATGCTTGCACTTTGTAATGATGCAAATGGATTTAATAATCCTGAAACTTGATAGAGACCTTTTTGTTTTTGGAGAATGGTGTAATTACTTCCAAAGTGTTTATCCCAGACAAGGTTCCCGTACTCTTCATCCTCTTGCATTACAATTCCGTCAAAGTTAATGGGAAGCTGTTGAAGGCTATCAACTTTATACTCGGTTAAATATTTATTTTTTAATTCTTCCCTCCTTTTATCAGAAGGGTTGTGACCATCTATACCCTTTGAGCGTTCTTCTTTCATGGCAGCTTTAAAAGCCATTCTACTTGGTAAAGGATGAATTTTTTCAACCGCATTACCCCATATTTTAGGAAGAAAAATTGTCCAAAGGATCCATGTGGCCAATATCGCAGATAAAGCTGAAGTATTATTTTTTAACCTAGCTGAGAAATATGTAGCTAAGGAAGTGATAATGTAATAATAAGAACCATATGAAAATACCAGAAGGGTCAACCTTCGAAAGACCTCTGAATCGGACCTTATAAGCATACTTTGAATAAATACAGTTGCCAGGAGTAGAGATGATCCGTATATCCAAATACTTAATGATTTTGCAAAGACCAGGCGGGTCATTGGGATACCCTGAAATATTAATAGTTTTAATCTCTGAGTTTCTTTTTCATTGCTTATAGAGCCATAGGCTAAAAATATAAGAAATAATGGTATCACATATTGTAAGAGCAGGGAAGATTTCAGTTTTCCAAATTTAGAGATTGATAAAGATTGTGATGCCTCAGAATATACGATCTCATTTTGAACATGACCTTCAAGCTGAATTACGTTGCCAGTAATATCGTTAATTCCACCATCCATACTATTTAAAAGGTTATTGGGTTTAAAAGCATAAGAGCCATAATGAGCTGCTCTGTGAGGATTCATGGCTTCTAGATTATCCCATTGTGTACGGACATGTCTTTGAGCTTTATTTCGATATTCTTGTTGAGCACTATTTTGGTTTATACCCATCCAAACAACTAGTGATAAGCTCAACACAAAAAATATCGTTAAGTAAATAAATACTCGGTTGCGGACGAGCATTTTCCATTCATTTAATATGATATTGATCATGAAGCTTGAAAATTAATTTTGCATGTATTCAATGTAGATATTCTCTAATTCTTTGGTCGATACTTCAGATGTGTCCATTTCCTTTACCAATTCACCATTGTTTATAATTCCAATTCGATTGCACGTTTCTCGAACTCTAAAGATATCATGTGAAGCCATCAAGATAGCTGCACCCTCTGAAGATAGTTGTCTAAGAAGGCCAGAGAGTTCATTGCTGGCCAGAGGATCTAAACCACTAGCCGGCTCATCTAACAAATATACCTTGGCCTCTTTTGCAAGTGCTATGGCAATGCCTACTTTTTGTCGCATTCCCTTTGAATAGTTTTCAGTCCTTCTATGATGGGAATCGTTATCTAAACCACATTTATTTAAAAATTCTTCAAGTTTATTATGACCATAGTTTTTTCCAGTAAGCTTACAGAAATAATCAAGGTTCTCAAGCCCTGTTAGATAAGGATAAAGATTAACATTTTCTGGTATGTACCCTATGTATTTTCTTGCCTCATGATAATTTGAACTGGTATCTATGCCCTTTATTGAGGCATTTCCTGAATCCGGCTTTAAAAACCCTAGCAGAATGTTTATTGTAGTTGATTTTCCAGCACCATTAGAACCAAGTAGACCATAGATCTCCCCCTCATCTATTTCCAAAGTTAAACTTTTAATTGCTTTTAGGTCTTTAAAGGACTTGGTTATCTTTTGAACGCTGATCATATTTTTTCCTTTTAAAATTAAAATACTATTCTGTATTGGATATTTAAACTTCTTCCTTTTTCAGGCATAATTGACTTTATTTTAGATAAATGATTGTAGTATTTACGATCAAGAACATTATCAATTTGAAGAATAAATTTATGAACAGCCCACGAATCTCTGATAGTATATGTCCCGATCAAATTATAAGTTCCGTATCCCGGTGTTGCCTGCTCGTACAAACCAACTCTATTTTGACTAAATACTTTTTTATGCATTAAATTAATTGAAAACAGATTCAGGTTAACTTCTGTAGATAAAACAATTCTATCTGGGGGTATATAATAAAGTGGAGAATTATCAGTTAGGTTTTTGCCCCTTGTTGCTGAAAAACTGCCGTCAAAACCGATTATCTCGTTAAGATCATAACGAAATTCAGATTCATAACCATGTATATATACTTCCAAACCGCTCATTTGATATATGTACAACCAACCCGCTGAACCACTACCCCACTCTATCCAATCGGCACCTGGCTCATACCCTGCTCCCATTACTTTACTTAAGTGGTAGTTGGGGCTGTAATTTTGGTAACTTGTAAATTTTAATTCTGCTCTATCCGCCATATAACCCAGGCTACCCTCTAACCCATATGTATGCTCGGCACCTAATTCTGGTAATCCAATTTCATAATTGTAAACACCAAGATGGGGGCCATCAGAATATAAATCTTCAATACTAGGAGCACGGCTCGTAAACATAGAGCCTAATGACAACTCCCAATTTTTTCGTTCAGTCATGATTGCAGTCGCAGCTGAAAACAACAAAAAGTTTCTATCGGTAATTTGGTTTATATCCAAATTTGCGTAGAAATATTCAGTAGTTATATCTGGAATAATGGAGTTGTTTTCTAGCCGAAAAGAACTTTGTAATGTATAATGATTAATTTCTTTCTCATATAGTCCATATAAAGAAATCGAAACTTCTTGAGCGTCAGGTGTCCAATAATATTCATAAGCTTGGAAATCTCTTATTTTTAATAGTGAGCCAATAGATTTTTTATTTCCTGAAAGTTTTGCATTCAGAGATAAAATTTGATGAGCTAAAATCACTGATTTAAAGGAAGATCCTGCAACTGACTCAGAGTGTCTGTAATCTATATACCGCTGGTCAAAATCAAACGCTTGGAAACCAGCTATTGAAACATCCTTATGAAAATTAAACTTTTGAGTCTTCCTATACATAGAGATATCTACACCATTAATATGTCCCTCAGGGCTTCCTGGGATACCATAGTCTGTGTTGAATTGTTCCAGAGAAAGGGATGAATAAAAATCATTTCCAAAATACATGTAACTGCCATGTAACTCTTGATTAATAGATTGTGTGTTTTTTAGGGTTCCATATGGTTTTGGCGAGATTTGGTTACCCAAATCTCGATTTAAAAAGGAAAATCGCAATTGATGGTTTCTTTTAAATGGAGCTTTAACTGTTACACTCTGAAAGTGACCTTTGTTTGCAGACTCTGTGCCCAATAAGGTTTGCACCATTAACTTTTTAAATCGGTTTTGATTATTTATATCTCTAGATAAATCAATAACACCACCAATGGTGTTAGATCCATACAATAGAGCTTCTGGACCTCGGATTATTTCTACTCCACTATATGCACCCATGTCTGTACTAACGGCATGATCGATGGAAGTACTGGAGAGATCTCCTGTGGCTATTCCATCATCAGTAAGTAAAAACCTATGTCCCTTATAACCTCTTAAAACAGGTTGAGCGCTTCCTTGCCCCATTGATCGAATGGATAAACCGGTTTGCTCTTGAAGGGTTAATGCCAAGGTTGATTTTAGAACCTTATGGTACTTATTACCAGCCACGTCAATATTAGATAAGAAACTTTTCGGTTGAAGTTCATGGTCAGCATCAACAACTACCTCGTCAATTTTTAATGTATCTCGCAACATGGAAATCTTTCCTAGATCATGGATTCCTTTTTCCAGGTTAAATGATCTATCTACATCTTTAAATCCTATCATTGAGACTCTGATAATTACCTCACCAGAAGGGATATCATTAATGGTGAAGTAACCATCAACCTGAGATGTTGCGCCCAATGAGAGTTTTTCTAGATAGACATCAGCACCATGAATAGGTTTTTGATCTTCACCATAAACGATTTGCCCCTTTATGGATGCCTTTTGAGCCGATAGCGGGCACAAAAGACACGCACATATAATAGGCTTATAAATTGAAATAAGCTTTTTTCTGTCGGTCTTCATTTTTATTTAACGATCTATTGAGTGCTTATTCAAAAGGCCTTCAATAGTCTTTTAGTGGATGGTGGGTGCCATGAAGCGAACTAATCAAATTAGTTTGCAGTAAATATTACAAGCACCCGCCCACAGATTTTAAATAACCTATTTAGAACTCGATTGCTCTAATAGGTAAAATGAGAAGATTATTTCTTAATTTACAGTTACAGGTACAGGATTTGTTGAAGTGTAGTCTGCATGACCATCGTGCATCAATTGAAGCGTGAAACTAGTTGATCCAGCACTTACCCCAATAACATGAAGTGCAGATCCATGATGTTCTTCATCATGTTCTTCACCTTCTTCTTCTTCGTGGCCTTCAACTTCTACAATTGCGATGCTTGGATCATTCCCAGAAACTTCAAGTCCATCTTCATGTTCTTCACCTTCTTCTTCTTCTTCTGAGTGTTCGATCTCATTACCTTCATCATCTAGAAAATGAACTGAAAGTTCAAGAGTATCTCCAACTGCAAGAGTAACCGAACCGGTAATGGCACCTTCAAGTTCTCTGTACATTTCGTTTCCAGCTGCATCTTCTAATTTGAAGCCATCTGCATCAGTATGACCTTCTTCGTGATCGTGATCGTCGTGATCATCATCTTCACAACCTGTTGTAAATAAAAGCATACTGGTTAGTAGTAAAACCACGTATGGCTTGATTGAACGTAAAAATAAAAACTGCATTATAAACTCCCTTTAAAATACTTTTTATGGTCATTAACAATTGAGTTAATGACCTGATTGAATTGATACTTCTTAACTACGGGAGGCTATAGGGGGTGGACGGCTAAATAAACTAAAACATAAATTATTTGATTTAAAACTTTCATCCGTAAAGTCTAATAATGGTGTTACTTGAAAAAGTATGTCATCATTAAAAACCTGATTTAAAACTCTGGTGTTATTGTTAACGCATTTTTCACATTCATGAGAATTGGAGGTATGATGGCTATCATCACAGTCAATATCGCACATGTTGTAACCATCCACATGTTCATGCGTATGCACATGATTATGCACCGTCACTGTTAGAAACAGGATCGATAGACCATATGTAATAAATGTATTCAGGATTTTCACTGGGCGGAAATTTAAACAAATTTATGCATACACAAAGTGTAAGTTGGTTTGAAATTCCAAGGTAGCTGTCCTAAACTATTGAACCACTTTTTTGTAATATTTTATAACTTTTATATGCTACAATCTTTTCTGTTATATATAACCTATGCCATACTGGCGCTTACAGCGATCATTGTCACCTTTTTGAATCTCGCACCTCAATTTGGCGCCAATCCAACAAAGCAGCAGATAAAGACATATGAAACTTTTAAAAACTTTAAAGATGGCGGCTTTGAGAGCTTAGAGGAAACTCCTATGATGACAGGAGAGGTTTCAACCTGGGATTTCTTTACAAGTCAGGAGAATAGACGACCTGATGAAGATATAGTACCTAAGCATTTAGACTACTCTAATTTCAGTGATGTTTCTCATCACGGATATAAAATATCGTGGTTAGGACACTCAGCATTTATAATAAATATAGCAGGAAATATCATTCTATTGGACCCGATGCTTGGAACTCATGCAGCTCCAATTCCACTACCAAGCCTTAAAAGGTATAATAAAACACTGCCTCTTGAACTTGATTCATTGACCAATATTGATATAGTAATGATATCACATGATCATTATGACCATTTGGATCATTCTACTATAAAGAAGATAAAGGATAATGTTAAGCTATTTCTAGTACCTCATGGTGTTGGTAACCACTTAAGAAGGTGGAATGTATCAGAAAAAAAGATAATTGAATTGAATTGGAATCAAAACTTTATAATAAATGAGGTAGAAATTATTTGCCTGCCCTCACGACATTTTTCTGGTAGAGGCCCATTGAACAGAAATAGTACACTCTGGAGCTCCTGGGCAATAAAGTCACCAATGGTAAATATTTATTTTAGTGGTGACAGTGGCTACGGTAAGCACCTCAAAAAAATCGGTGATGAGCATGGACCATTTGATATATCATTGATCGATTGCGGGCAGTACAATTCAGCATGGAAACATTCACATATGTTCCCTAATGAAGCCGTATTAGCTGCAAAAGATCTCAAAACAGAATTTTTTATGCCTATTCACTGGGGAGGTTTTACCCTTGCAATGCATCCTTGGGATGAACCTGTCAAAGAATCAATAAGGTTAGCAGATAAAATCGGCTTAAACCACTTTACCCCTGAAATAGGTGAGGTAATCTCAGATGAAAGTATCAATAGAACATTCAATAGGTGGTGGGAAAAATATTAAAGACCAAAAAAGATAATACTATTTGACCAAAAGCATTTTTTTCGTCTGTTTAAAACCATCTCCTGTGATTGAATAGAGGTAGACACCAGCAGAAACTAACTTTCCTTGGCTATTGGTTGCATCCCATTGAACAGATCTGTATCCTGAATCATTATATCCGTTTACCAACTGATCGATCTTATTTCCATAGATGTCGTAAATAGTCACATTCACAAATCCGTTTAGAGGTAAATAGAATTCAATTGTGGTAACTGGGTTGAATGGATTTGGATAATTACTGCTCATTATTTTGGGCATTATTTTCTCATTATCAACATTTAATTGAGAATTATTAATAACATCAAAAATGATTACTTCTTTTTCTCTATAAAATGGTTCTACACCTACACTAAGCTTCAATTTATGAAGCCCATTAGATAGCTGCCCTAGATTTACATCTACCGTTTCTTTACTATCACTAGAGACAACAAAGATATCTTGGTTGTTGTAGATCATCTCTTCTTGACCATTGTTAAATATTTTATGTATCTGGTAAATGAAATTAAGATCCTTGCCTGCATCATTATGTAGAGAAAATGAAAATACACCCTCGCTATCCGTGTTGACACCTTTGATCGTTTGAGCTAGGTCTAAATACGTGTAATTATTTAGCATGACACTTACCGCTCTTGGGTATAATGTTTTCACCCGATATGACCTGTAAAGAGCATTATCACAATTTTCGAGTCCAAGGCTCGTTTGCCAGACAATATTGCCTTGTCTGGTGATCTCAAATAAAGTGCCACATTGATTTCCAGATGTAACATTTAAATTTCCATTATCTAATAATTCGACGCTACCCATTCCAATCGCAAATAATTCATCTGGAAACACATACTCCCATACCAATTCACATGAACCATCATCATGAATTGCAACTTCCAATATTCTGGATATTCTTTCATCAAGATTCATTAACTGATCGCTCATTACTCCATTATCATAAATTAGGATGTTTCCATTTGGTAAAATATCTACCTCATGTTGAAAGCTAAATAATAGTTCGCTGCATATATGTTCATCTCCACTTGGCATATAGGGGGTTGGCAATCCCATCATCCATTGAATTTCACCACTTGGATAATTTATTTTTGAGATACGGGAAATATGTCGATTTGAATAATAGAATGAGCTGTCTAATTCATCAAAAAAGATAGAATTTGAATGAAGCCAGTCATAAGTATTATTCCAAACAGCCCACCACCATGTACCTTGGTCAAGGTCAACATCATCCATTGAATAATGATCAAAGGGGTTCCAGTCCCACAATATTTCATCCGTAAGATGATCAACAACTCTGATCTTTTGCCCTCCCCAGAGGATCTCTTCTGTTTCTCCATCGACAATATAACCGAGGTCTTGGTAGTGTTCGGTCCAGGGACCAGGCGGGATAGGACCCATTTGGGTCGTATGTTTAAGACCTAACAAATCTCCATTAGGAAGACGTCTAAGATCGTGGGGATCAAAGCCTGTATTCCATGGTTCACTATGGACCACATTATGATGAGTATCAAATTGAATACCCCTCATCCAAACATTATCATCAGGAAATACCTGTGAACCGAACATCTGACCATACTGATCAACAAAATTAAGCATGACATTCAGATCACCATCATTCCAGATCTCCACACCATTCTCATCCACCGCACCAGATATATAATCCCACCAGGTTCCAAATATTGTTATACCCCCCTCAGCAATAGTTGTGTCTACACTGATCAATTCTGAGCCAGGATACTTCTGGTCACCGGTAAAAAATGTTAAGGTGTCGGACCTGCTATTAAACTCACCCAAGGTATCATAGGTATCTACATACCAATAAATAAATTCATTCCATCCAAAGCTACTTTTATCAATGTAAGAGGTTGTGCTATCAATGATATTAAGGCCTGATGCTGTGGTACCACTAGTGGCTATTAAGTTATAATAATAGGTATCTGGAACTTGGGGCCATTTAAATCTTATATGTGTAGAACGTAAGGTTTCATTATCAGATGGGATGAACCCTTCACTTAATATAAAGGATATCATCATTATAGGGTAAAATAAAATTTTATAGGGTCTCATTTTTCTCTGGATTATAATTCTTATTTTATGCTTTGAATATTTGTCTTTTGTGAGATTAGGGAAAATAAAACGTTTTGCATTATACCATAGGCTAAAATTAGTATCTACCATGACAAGAGCTGAGATGAATTGGAAGATATTTCGTTCTGTACTACCGCTGATAGCACTAGTAGCGTTCGCTTATTATACTACATCACTTAAAACAGATTATACTAAAGAAGAACCAGTGGTCAGTACTGACTCCCATGAACTAACCTGGCAATTTCAAATGAATGAAGGATCTGAGTTGCTTAATAAGGTCGTGCAGGTCAAAGGAAAAGTTACTGGTTATGACTCATTATTGTTGATACTCGATCATAAAGTCATATGTCAACTTCATAATGAACAGATGATAAGGCCCGAAATTGGAGATAGCGTAAGTTTAAAAGGACGGTGCGTTACTTATGATGACCTTTTAGAAGAGCTACGATTAGATCATGTCATAAAGATCATCGAGTGATCATAGATAATAGAAGGAATTTTTTATTATCATTTTAGATAAATGACCTTCCTATTAAGGGAGTGTCCTTCACTGTTGACCCTTAAAATATAACTACCCGATGATAAAAGCCCTTTCATTTCCATTGAGATGATATGAGAACCTTTATTCAAACCCCTAATTGTCTTCGATGTAACCTCAGCGCCAGTTAATGAAAATAACTTTATAGTAACATCTCTAGGGTCTCTGTCCATGTTAAGATCAATATTAAATGAAGAGTTAAATGGATTAGGATAAATATTTTTCAATTGAAAATGACCAGGAGGTAAAGTTTTGTCATCGTAAGATAGAGATTCATTGTATGAACCAGGTGAAGGAACCATATAGGCCCATTCATCATCATATAAATCAGATATTCCATATGAAACATCCTCTGTCTGAGGAGGAAATGTGACTGAATCCAATATGGTTGTACCATCAGGTGCAACCAGTGCAATAAATTCACCACTCGATGATAATTTAAAATTGGTATGCAATATACCTTGTTCCTGATCCTCATCGCACCAGACCAACATATATTGGCCAGATTCAAGTCCGGCTCCTGAATCCGGGAACTGCCATTTCGTTAAGTCATCTACCTTATCTGTCAAAAAATGGTATGAGAGATCTACAGTAATATCAGAATAATTGAACAGCTCAATCCAATCATCAAATTCCCCTTCTTCATCGCTATTTACCGTCTCATTCTTAGCAAGTAATTCATTTATCGCTACTGGTTGGTTAGCGACAGGCTCAATGACCTCAAAAGAATTAAAATCATAAAGAGGATAACGATAGCTCCCGTCGTCACTGTTTGCAAAAAGATACCAATGATATTCCCCTGGACCATCAGGAATAAAATTTGCTACCCATCTATCATGATCTTCTATCAAATAGCTAAGAGTATCAGGTTGAAAGGAAAAACTTGTTGAACTCCAATACTCTTGTCCTTCCCTAAGATAAAACAAATAAAAACTTAATGGAGATCCAAACATCGCAGCCTCAATATTAACAGTGTCTCCAACTATAACAATATCAGGCTGCTTATCTGATTCATAGATCATTGGAATATTACCTTCGAACATGATCTGTTGATCTAGAGCTGTTTTTCTATTGGTTATGTATTCCAATAGGCCCTGTTTTACATGATCTAACTGGAAATTATTGCCATAGCTATTAACAAAGTCATCAATTGTAAATCCATAATCCATTGTTCTATAATTATCTTCCTCAGCAGCTTGATATAGTTGATCTAACCAGTGATCCAAACCCATTGATATACTGTCAATAATAAATATCTTCTCAGTGTAAAATTCTAAAAAGTGAGAAAAGAGATCTCTATACTTTTGTTCAGAAAATAGAAGGTCGGTCAAAGGTCTACCATCACTATCAATAACAGAATAATCATAAGGGTCTATGGTTGACCAATCGATATCGAACCAATCAATACTGAAAGTATTGTCATAGTCATAAGGAATGAAATGGAATAGATCATCAGAAGGATTATGATAAAGATAAAAATTATTTCTCAAGAACCGATAGTCATCCCAACTACCAGTAAGAATATTCATGGTCAGGTATTGCATGGTCTTTTTGATATCTAAGACCATATCAAGAGAGTCTGGACTTTGATGTATGATCCGGATCAAACGTGCAAGTTTCGAATAATCATACTCATTTGTATTGGTCTTTAGTTCATAAGGTCTTCTGTCATCCCAATAAGGATAATAATCCTCGGCTTGGTCTCCTCTATAGGTTAGGTCAGCAGGCCAAAGACACTTCCAAAGGTTTCCATTATCATTTTGAAAATTTTTAGATATAAAACTATCATCAATATGTTCTACAGAAATATATAGACCATAATACTCTCCATTTATATAGAGTTTTGCATGTGCTGCTCGAGTGCTAACCATTCCCATATCCTGATAAAGGTCCCAACTTAACTTAGCTCGAACAACAGAAGGATCATTATGCTCACCATTAAGGTTTAGTTTTTCAAGACCATAAAAATCACGTCCAGAGACAAAATGATTAAAATCAACCTTAAATGATTTTTTTGCTGATGAACGTGATGTATTCCCTCGAAGTCTAAAACCTATTGAATCGATGCTCTCATCGATATAAGCATTTTGAAAGTGTATTGTACCGATGTGAAGAGAATCACTTTCTATATTATCCCAGTCATACATCCAACTAATAGCATCTGAATCGACGGTTATGTTAATAATAGCTAATTCAGAATCATCATATACCTTCCAAGAATTATTCGGGAATAAAAGTCCTGTAAACAAAAAGTATTTAATGATATTTTTTATAAAACCTTCCATACCTTAGCAGTAATTAAATCTATTTAATTAGAAGCAACTTAGTATTTATTGAACCAAGCGGCGAAGTAAATGATGTTATATACACCCCAGAAGCTTGAGTATTACCATCATCTGAAATAGAATCCCAAACAAACAAATGTTCACCTTGCTGAAAATCAGATTGCGAAAAGGATCTGACTAACTGACCTTTGATATCAAATATTTGTAAAATCCCTGATGTTGATCTGTCGATATCCAATTTGATATTCACCTGCGCATTAAAAGGGTTGGGATATGCTTTGATCATTTGAAATTGATCGGGAACATTATTTGCATCTTTGATGCCGAGATCCCATTGTTGATTTGCATAGATGATCGCTGTTTTTCCATTAATAAAATATTCACCATAATTTCCATCATTGGTTACAAGATCATTTCCTGCTTCCAACACATTATACCATGTCCCAGATGATAAGAAGGGTACGTCATTGACCGTTCTATCATATTCTGAAAAATTGGCTATGACTACCACCTGATCATTATTATTTCCTTCTGACTCATCTTTATAACCATAAACGATCACCCTTTCCGCCTCATATCTCCAAAGATCGTGAAATGTTCCTTTATAAAATGCTGGATTGTCCTTCCGAAACTTAATGAGCTTTGAATAGTGTTCTAAATGAGATTGCCCCATTTCAGTATCTAAAAGAGACCAGTCGATAGGACGGTACTGGAGCTTCTCTTCATAGTCGCCATTGTTATTGTCATCATTCCATCCTGTTTGGAGTCCAAACTCTTGTCCTTGAAATAGCATGGGTACTCCAAGTGATGTAAAAAGAATATTGGCGTAAAACCTATCACGCTCTCTCGCTTCTTCTATAGAATAATTATTAAAAACAACCATCTCCTGCAAAATAGATTGTTCATCATGGCTGATCATATACTTTACTGCTTGTGTTCTATCTGAATATGAATTGTTCACATTCGAATATTCATGAAGACGTACTACCTGGTTCATAAAAGTGGTCGCTGAATTATATTGACCATGTGCATCACTTAGTAGGACATCATGAAAACTATCATGCCATGCTGAAGTGAGAGCACTGTTATCAACCAGCCAAGGGTCCGAAGGCAAATGCTCTGCTATCTGGATTATAGTGGGGTCCAACTCTTGAAGAAAAGAGGTCCAACCAAGGATCCCATATTGTGGTTGGCTCATTTGCCATCCTATCATACGTGTAGCATCAAAACGAAAGCCATCGATCTTATATTCATCGATCCATATTTTACTTACTGAGTTTATATATTCTATAGTTTTTGGGTTGAAATGATCCCAGTCAAGCATACCCCAAGAACCTTCTGTTTCATTGGGGTTCAACTGGTCGTGTTGCTTTATGTACGGATTCAAATTATAATTAGGTTGAATTTCCCATATAGGACTAGACGACCTAATATGATTCCAAACCACATCCATTATAACTGCGATACCCATCGAGTGTGCCTCATCGACCAATCCTTTGAGATCTTCGGGTGTTCCATACCTAGATTCTACTGCAGACATAAGATTTGGGTCATACCCCCATGAATGGTTACCAGGAAAATCGGTGATAGGCAATAGTTCAATAGCATTGATGCCTGTAGAATGAAGATGTCCCAACCTAGCTCTAATATCATCAAACCTACCTTGTCCATTACCTTGAGCTGCAAAATCATCCACATGTAATTCATATATGATCAGTGTATCTAGACTTGGTCTAACATAATCCACTGATTGCCACTGATAATTATCAGCAGTAGATATACCACCGGGCCCGATCTCGATCCGTGTACGACCATTTGTCAATCTTCTCGAGAACGGATCTGCTATCCTACTACCATTTATTAATAGATATTCATATTCATATTGTCCTTGAGGAAGATCTATTTCTATCCACCAAGTATCTTCCATATTCGGGTCTTTTTTCAGGGTTAAAGCATCAGCATCATCTCCGGATACTCCAGGCGACGTAACTATCACTTTCATTACAGGTTGTGCTGGAGCATAAACAGCTAGATACATGGTCTCATTTATCCAATTTGGTCCCATGGTAACATCTACTGGCAAAGGTTCTTCAATAATATCTATTGCACCAAACTCGTAAACAGTAAACAACTCTCCATCAATTGATACTTCCACCCAAATAGGATCATATAGTGTCATTACGGGATCGAAAGGAATGTAAAATACTCCGTTATCACTAAAATGATCTAAACCATCTAGGGTATCACCACCTGTTGAGTATCGAATAAGGTCAATTGTCCCATCTGTAAATATACCAGTGCTAAAACCGGTAACCTCATTATTGTTATTTAAATGCCTAGTTGGCTGAAAGAATAATGGGTCTGTGATATTTAAAATTGAATTGTCCCAGCCATCATCGGTCATATTTGGGTTTAAAGGGTCTGGCACCCAAGCATAATTGGTACCAGAATTATTATAATGAAAATGTAACTTGTAAAAATGCTCCTCACCAATATCCAGGTCATACGTCTTCTCATAACAATCAGTATACTCATTATAATTCATCAAAGATGGAGCACTAGGGCTGATCATACTATTTGAATTTGGCCCCCAATCATTATCAGTACCAGCAGGCATAGTACCGGGAACAAATACCCTGACAAAATCATCACTTGGTGTCTCCACGTACCTGAAAGTGACATCTAGAGCAAATGACTGCTGCAATATAAAAAAGAGAAATAGATATTTTCTCATTAGAAACAATTAATACTTTTTGTCTACTGACTCTTAGGAGTGAATCGGATCGCCTGCCCGCCTCCAGGTGGTAATTCAACTGTATATTGATCGTCCTGTTTAAATTGGACATTACTAATGATAACCTCTTCGGGCTTAGCCTCCCAACCTCCGTCAATAGGATCTTTATAGATCGTTGCATTATATTCTTTCCCTGATTCTAGAAATGACATTTGGACATCCAACCTTCTTGCATTTTCATTTGTAATGCTACCAAGGTACCAGTCATCACTATTACGATCTTTTCGTACTGTTGTTATATACTTACCGATCTCCCCGTTCAATATTTTGGTTTCTTCCCAATCAGTTGGAACATCTAATATGAACTGAAACGCAGGATTCCCCTTATAATTTTCTGGCAGATCGGCTGCCATTTGAATGGGGGCATATATAACTACATAATGAGCTAGCTCTTTTGAAATGGTACTGGGAATATGATGGTTCGTATTAATGGTTCTATCATCAGGGCTATTGTATCGGTAATCCTTAAGATCAAAAATCCCAGATGTGTAATCCATAGGAGCACATATTAACCTGGTAAAAGGAAGAATTGTGGTATGGTCTGGTTTATTATGAACATCGATAGGCATAAACCCATTGAACTCTTGTCCCCTAGCTCCCTCTCTGGAAACCATGTTTGGATAAGTACGCCTAAGTCCAGTATCCTTGATAGGCTCATGCACAACTATACTTACCTCATATTTTGCAGCTGTCTCTAATACCTTTCTAAAGTGTTCTACCATATATTGACCATGATGCCATTCTTTTTGGACATTACCATCTTCATCAATACGTTTGATATTCTTGCTGCCATCATTCACATATCCGGTCTTTACCACACGGATCCCGTTTTTTCTACAATAGGCAAACGCACTATCCAGCTGTGATTCATAATTAGCGATCTGCGTGCCTGTCTCATGGTGTCCAACAATTCGTATTCCATTTTTCCATGCATATTCTGCGATTTCTTCATTATCAAATTCTGGATGTGGTTCATAAAATCCAAAATTCTCTCCATCTCCAGTACAACACCAATTCTCATCCCAGCCAGTATTCCACCCTTCGACCAATACTCCATCAAATCCATACTTTGACCCAAAATCAATGTACTCTTTTACGCGTTCAGTTTGTGCACCATGATGTGGTCCAGAGCCCCATGTTGATTGATTTGTCCCTATCATTTCCCACCAGAGACCAATATACTTTCCTGGCTTGATCCAATCAGTATTTTCCAATTTATTTGGTTCATTTAAATTAAGAGTAAGAGTCGAAAGCGGAAGATCAGCAGCTGTTTCCCCAACAATAATTGTTCTCCATGGCGTATTTAATGCCCCTTTTGCTTTTACTTTAGTTCCATCTGACCAAGGCATCAGATCGCATTCCATATTCTTGGTTCCATTTGCTTTAAGCGTCATACTTGAATAGTTAGCAAGGTTCGCCTCATGTATAGCTATAGCTATACCATCTTCTCTTTGGGTTGTAAAAGGCGTATGAACTGCCTCAGGACCAATCCTTGGACCTGTCAGGTCTTCAACTAATTCAGAAAATTTATCTCTAGAGATCTCACTTATCAATGTGTTGGCATACAAAAACTCATAACGCCTGTAGGCATAGGCTGGTATCCACCATGATGGAGAATCTTCAGCAAAATTAAATTCCGTTATTTCATCAAGGATATTATAACTGTCGATGCCATCCTGTTCAGGTATCTCATATCTAAACCCGAGCCCATCATCAAATAATCTAAACCGGACATTCATTTTGAAGGCATTTTTATTTGATTTGAGGCTTACAAGCATTTCCCCATAATTATCCTCAACCTCTTTTTGCTCACCCCATACCTGAGTCCACTTTCCCTCGTGGTCTTTTGAATCCCAGGTTATAGCTTTAAGACCATCTGAAAGATCAAATTTATCTGCTTTTATGCCAAGCCTTGAATTTTCAATAATCACTTTTTCATTCTTAGAAAGTGAGTAAGTGAGCATCCCATTATGATTCTCAACAGTCAGCATTAAAGACCCATCATGGGAGCTAAATCCTTGAAACCTGCCTACATTGCATGAATTAAAAATTGTTAGAACAGTAATAAATAAAAGAGACTTAATTAAATCGTTAAACTTTATTTTCATGAAATTTGATTCCTTTTTTATTGGAGCTTGAAAAACAATGATTTGAACTAAATAAACAAAAATGATAAGCAGAGACCTATTTTATTATCAATTAACTTTAAATAAATAGTAATTACTTAAAATGAATTTAATGAAGAGATAAACATAGTCGTTGATTTTTTGTTTATAGCCATTTAAGACCAGTAATTTGTAAAATCTAACCTAAGAATAGATAAAAGATGTAAATGAACAATTTTATTCAATACCTTTTTATAAGATCATTGATAACCTTTGCCTGTTTATCATCAAGAATCATTGCATATGATATTCAGCATGTAGAACCTCCCTTCTGGTGGATAGGTATGGAAGATAAAAAACTCCAATTAATGATACATGGAGAAAATATCTCTGACTTAAACCCTGAGATAGATCATAAGGGTGTTGAAATAGAGAAGATTCATAGATTAGAAAACAAAAATTATTTGTTTATTGATCTTTTATTAAACAATGCAAACCCCGGCAGTTTTGACATATTATTTAAAAGGTCTGGCAAAGTAGAATCAGAGTATAATTATGATCTTCTGGAACGGATGCCTGGCTCCATGGAAAGAAAAGGATTCGACCCCAGCGATGTGATCTATCTGATCACACCAGATCGATATGCGAATGGTGATCCAAACAATGATATAATCGACGGCTTAAAAGAAGGAGTCGATCGTAGTAAAAACGGTGGAAGGCATGGTGGTGATATACAAGGGATCATAGATCATCTGGATTATATCGAAGATATGGGATTTACCCAGCTATGGATAAACCCCTTATTGGAAAATGATCAGGAATGGTATTCTTATCATGGATACTCAACTACAGATTATTACAAAATTGATCCAAGGTTTGGTTCAAATGAACTTTATAGATCGTTATCAAAAATTGCCCAAAAAAATGGTGTCGGAATAATAATGGACCTTATCTTGAACCATATCGGTTCAGAACACTGGTGGATGTATGACCTTCCATCATCTGACTGGATCAATCACGATGGTAAGTTTGTTCAAACTAACCATACTCACCATACCGTATATGACCCCCACACTCCGCAGTCAGAAAAAGATCTTTTTACAAGTGGATGGTTCGTTGAAACTATGCCAGATCTAAATCAAGCGAATCCGTTCCTTGCAAAATATCTCATCCAATTATCCATTTGGTGGATCGAATATGCGGATCTTTCTGGATTTAGAATAGATACATACCCCTATGTAGATAGAGCATTTTTAACAGATTGGAGCAAAACGATAGCAAAAGAATATCCAAATTTTAATTTCTTTGGTGAAGCGTGGCTTTATAACCCTGCAATGGTCTCCTACTGGCAGAAAGGAAGTAGACCTTTCGATGATTATATATCTTTTATTCCAAGCATGAAAGATTTCCCACTTCAAAAAGCACTTTATGATGGTCTAACCAGCGATGACAGATGGAATACCGGAATTGGTGATATATACAGAGTTTTAGCAAATGATTTTCAATATGGCGACCCGTATAACCTTGTGATCTTTGGTGATAACCACGATATGCAAAGGATCTTCTCTCAGCTAAATGAGGATATGGATCTTTATAAAATGGCCATGTCATTTATCTTAACTACGAGAGGTATACCGCAAATATATTATGGTACAGAAATAGCAATGAAAAGTACAGGAGACCATGGTGAACTAAGGAAAGACTTCCCAGGGGGCTGGCAGAGTGATAAGGTTGATGCATTTAGTGGGAAAGGATTAAAACGTGAAGAAAGAGACGCTCAAAATTTTTTGAGAACATTACTCAATTGGCGAAAAACAAGTTCAGCTATTGGCAAGGGCAAACTGTTACATTATCCCGTTAAAGATGGGTTATATGTTTATTTTAGATCATATGAAAATGATCTTGTTATGGTTATTATGAACAATAATCAAAGTTCAAAGAATATTGATCTCAAACGATTTAGTGAAATTTTATTTAAAAGAGAAAGAGCAATTAACATTATTAATAATAAAGCCTATAAACTTTCCAAACCAATGCGCGTTCCTGGTAAGACCGCCATGATACTAGATATTGAATGAAAAAGAATATATTAGATAAAACACCGTTGTATTCTACACTTATGATATTTTTTATCATATGCATGATGTCTTGTGGAGATCATAAACAAGAGGAACTGGCAATGGTCAATGGTCTTGAAATAGGATTGAATGATTTTCTGCCAAAGTATAGAATCTTTCTTTCTAAGACACATCAGAACGACAACCTATCAAATCGCTATGCTTTTTTGAATTCCATGATCGATGAAAGCATTATTCTTGAGCATGCTAATAGATCTGGATTTAATAATTCTCCAGACATAATTCATAAAAAAGCACAAATTCATGATCAATTATTATTGAATGAATATTATGATAGAAAGATCATCAATGGGATTCATATAACAGATAATGAGATGAGACAGCTTTTTAAATATTACAAGACCAGACTTCATGTTCGTCATTTATACGCTCCTGACCTTGAAACAATACAGGATATCTCTAACAAGATCGATTCCGGAATCTCATGGGAATATCTAGCAAAAACATGTTTTGAAGATTCTATTTTAAAAAACAATGGTGGTGATATAGGATGGTATAAAATGGGTGAACTCGATCCCGCTTTTGAAATCACTGCATATGAACTATCTGATGGTGAAATATCTGAACCGACCAAAACTAGAGATGGGTTTAGCTTGATCCAAGTATTAGAACGCGAAAAGGATGTGCTCCTCACAGAGGAGGATTATCAGCTAAACAAAGATTGGCTAAAGCAAATGGCAGTGAGGTACAAGAGATTACCATTCCTAAGAAAATTCACAGATGATATTCTAAAAGATCTTGATATCCAATTCGACGAAAATGGTCTGAGTGATCTACTGGAGGGGCTAAGTAATAGTAAAGAAAATTTAGCATTACGTAGTGGTGCTAAGGTTCTCAAACTAAAAAATAAAAAGCAATTATCAGTAGATGATTGCATGATAAATATCTCAAAACTTTCTGATAGACAGTTCAAACGGATCAGGTCTACTGAAACCCTGAAAAGTATTTTATCAGGTATTTTTGTACGAAATGAAATATTAGCTGATGCTAAAGATCTAAATCTTGATAGATCAAAATATTTTAGAGATACTTTTAAACAAGAATATACCTCTCTTATACTTAGAGAAACTGTGGGCAAGACCGAACGACCAACAGGTGTTAATTGGCAGGAAGAATATTTTCAATTCCGTGACAAAATAGCTCTTAATAATAATATTGTGATCGACAGTGTAAATGTTAGATCTTTTCCAATGGTAATAAACGCCAATATATAATGAAATATAAATATCTCTTTCTGGTTATCCTTTTCACAAAATTCTTATTTGCTGGCACCACTGGAAAGATCACAGGACTAATAACTGATAAAGAAACGGGGGAGCCCTTGATAGGGTGCAATGTCATAATATTAGATACTGATTTGGGAACAGCATCAAATGAGTCTGGAAAATATTTTCTCTTGAATATTCCACCGGGAAAATATTCTATCAAATTCTCAATGATAGGATATGAATCATATGTTATTGAACAGGTTAAAATATCCATCGATAAAACCACTAGAATAAATACATCTATAGGCACTACGGTCATTGAAGGATCTGAGGTGGTGGTCACCGCAGAAAGAAAATTGATCCAATTTGATGTGACCCAGTCTGAAGCAAGGATCACTGCAGATGAATTAGATGTTATGCCTGTTACGGAAGTAAAAGATGTTTTAAGACTTCAGGGGGGGATCACACAGGATGCTGGAGGTGGACTGCATATGCGAGGTGGAAGAAGCAGTGAGATATCATATATGGTTGATGGTATTCCAATGACAGATGCATACGATGGAGGAATCTCCGTACAGATAGAAAATGATAATCTTCAAGAACTACAGGTTATCAGCGGTACTTTCAATGCAGAATATGGAAAGGCTCTGACGGGTGTTATAAATATGGTCACAAAGGATGGCGGCGATAGATTTGAAGGTTCGGTAAATACATACAGTGGCGACCATACAACCGCAGACCCTATATATAAAAACCTTAGTACATATTCTCCTTTTAACGATCACAGTATCTCATTCAATTTGAATGGGCCGATCATACCAAAAAAATTGACCTTCTATTCCTCTGCCAGAACCAATGGTTCCAAGGGCTGGCTTTATGGCAGGCAAACATTCACAATGTACGGTGATACTGTAAACAATAATGATTTACAGTATAGAGCTATGAACTGGAATAATTCCTGGTCTACGCAAAATAAATTAACTCTTAGAATAACTTCCTCAACAAAACTTAGGCTAAATACCATATTTAATTCTGGTGTCAGTCAGGGATATGATCATAATCGTCAAATGGCCCAAGAGGGAAGAAAGAAATATTTTAACAATGGTCAATTCACCGGTCTAAGCCTATCTCACTCATTTACCCCCATGTCATTTATTGAGATCAACCTATCGCAATATGTTCATAAGAATGAATCATATCTCTATGAAGACCCATTGGATCAACGCTACATCACACCAGACAGTCTTTTTTGGGCTCATATTATAGGAGAGGTGCCTGAGCATATTGAAAATGAATATGGCGATGGAGTGAATTACTTTCCACAGTATACTTTTAGCCGCTGGGGAGTAGAAACCGACAGATTCATGAGAGAGACCAAGACCCAAGGGTTTAAAATAGATTATACTAATCAGATCAATAACTATAGCCAGATAAAAGTGGGAGCTGATATCACACTCCACACACTTAAACTTGATACTTATGCATTGTTGGATTCATCCCAAGCAGATCAACAGTTCTCCCCTATTATTCCAGATATTGGAAGTTTTAACCGATCAAACTATGAGTTTAATCCAAAAGAGTGGTCTGTTTATTTTCAAGACAAGATTGAATATGGTGATATGATCATCAATGCAGGACTCAGATACGAATCATTTGACCCACGATCTAAAACTCCTAATAATATTCATGAGCCATATATAAATAATCCAAGAAACCCAGCACTTGACTCCTTGTCCTTGGAAGAATTAGAGGAAATCGATTGGGGCGATATTTGGTATACTGAAATAGATAGTTCAGGAAATAGTATTGACCATACATATTCTGAATTCTATGACCGGTTCAATGACCAGCCAGACCTTATTAACAAGCGTGGCTGGTGGAAGAACACTACGATCAAATCACAGCTCAGTCCTAGGCTTGCTGTCGCTTATCCAATATCTGATAAAGGCGTGATCCATTTTGCTTATGGATATTTCTTTAAGATGCCTGATTTTTCTCTATTATATAATAATACTAAATATAAATTGACTGAGACAGGTACAAATTTCGGGATATTTGGAAATCCCGAACTAGAACCAGAAACAACTATAAGCTATGAACTGGGTCTTAGACAAGAGATAGGATACAGAACAAAGATCGAAGCTAAAGGCTTTTATAGAGATGCAAGAAACTATGTGACCAGTGGTATACCCATCGATCTAGGAGATGGTAAATCATACTATACATATGTGAATAAAGACTATAGCAATTCTCGAGGACTTATAATTACTCTTTTCAAACAATTCAGCAATTTTATTGGATGGCAATTTGATTACACCTTCCAGATCGCTGAAGGATCAAACTCAAATCCAAACGAAGAGTTTGGAGCAGTGCTAGCTGGAAAAGAACCAACTCGCTCTATTATCCCTCTTGATTGGGACCAGAGTCATAATCTAAATGGGTCGATCACAACTGCATATAAAGGATGGGGAATGAATACGATCTTTCAATACGGAAGTGGTTATCCCTACACACCTTATATCACAAATTATGAACAACAGGGTGAGATCCTTTCAAATGTATTACTAAGAAATAGTAGAAGAAAATCCAGCACTTTTAGGATCGATACCAAACTATTCAAGAATATTCAGATTGGCAGATTAAATGGCAAGGTCTACATCAATATTTATAATCTTTTAGATAGAAGAAATGAGAATTATGTCTATGCTGATTCAGGAACCTCTGATGAAACAATTGAAGAAAATAGAGCCAGGATCATTTCACCTTTTGAACCATTAAGACCAAATACACTGGATGATTTCTTTGTTCGACCAGATTGGTATGATGAGCCAAGAGAAATTCAATTAGGATTGCAATTCTCATGGTAAGATCATCCTTTGTTTTGATTTTATGTTCCTTATTGTTGGGACAATCTGAAGAAAGGGGTAACCCAGATTTCAGGCGCTGGACCAATATAGACGTGAATAAAGTCAGAACATCCATATTGAATTGGGGGATATCAGGAAGAGCAGGCGGCATACCAGCTCATATCCCATATGAATGGCCTGTTAATTCAGGGCAAATGTATATTGCGCTGGCTGCTTTAGCTGTTGGTGCCGAAGTAACGACTGATGAAGGTGAAATTAGACCACTAGTCACCATTCCTTTCCGCTCAGATCAGTCTGGTAATTCAATGGCCTGGGAACCGGTACCAGGTTATTTAAATCCTAATTCACAAAAGATCGCTATCAGCGATGATCCAAGTTCATGGCCTTCAAGCTGGCCAGATAAGATGGATGATATAAATGACCCTGGCTGGTCAGGATCTTGGAACGGTTTCTTTGGCAGGAATCAGTTCAATGCTCAACAAGAGATCTATTATAAAGTTTCTGATGATAAAAACTATATTCTTGGGAATCCATATTCTCCCGATACAACAGACCTGAATCGTCAGGGCGCTGGATTACTCGCCGGCGTAAGAGTACTTGAATGGAAACAGATTTTAATTGAAGACGTTGTTTTCATCCTGCATGAAATAACAAATGATGGTTCATATGACTATGATAAAGTATCATTTTCAATGTGGCTTGCAGATCTTGTGGGTGGAGACGGTGACTCTGGTGATGACACACCAGATTTTGATCTGATCTATGATGTCGCATGGTCAATGGATAGCGATGGGATAGGAAATTCTGCCTTTGGATCTGATCCAGTTGGAGTAGCAGCAACATCATTTATTGAGACCCCTGGGAATAATGTTGACCGTATAGATAATGATGGTGATGGAGAGGAAAATGGACCGATCATCAATGATGGGTTCATCATGGAGGAGATACTAGGAAATGCAATTGATGATAACGGCAATGGTATCATTGATGAAAATCTTACTCATGTTCCATTTGGCGACCAGGTTGGTGTTACCTACGCTGACAAAATTGATAATGATGGTGATGGCGAACTAAATAGCCCATTGGTTAGTCAAGAAATGATCAATGGAGCAGCTACATTATGGGGTATCTGGCCTCAATTGGATGATGCCATTCAGGACTCTATCATACATATTGTTGGTTTGGATAATAGTGACTTAGGCCTCCCCTTTGCTGATGGAATAGATAATAATGCTGATCCAGAAGACCCCTATCTATTAGAATATCCCATAGGTTTAGGTTCTGATGTAGATGGACCATTAGTTGATTCTAGTATGGTACTTGCTGCTTCTGAAGATATTTGGAATAGATATCATGTACCGAATACAAATATTATCCTCTACGATGTAAAAGTAGAGGACATAGGTAAACCTTATGCTGATGGAATTGATAATGATGGAGATGGCGCCATAGATGAAGGTATAGATGAAGGCATTGATGAAATGATCGATGAGTCACGCGATGACTTTATTGATAACGATAATGATTGGGAGATCTCAGATGATGTTGGCATTAATGGTGATGAGTCAGGAGGAATTGATGCAGGAGCAGGAGATCAAATGCCTACGTCCGGATCTGGCACTGGCTTCCCTGGAGAACCAAATATAGATAAGACAGATGTAGCAGAATCAGACCAGATGGGACTTACTGCAGTTGGATATGATCCAGCTGGCTCTATTCCTATATCAAGCGATGGTTATCTATGGTTATTCTATATGACCCCAGGAAGTTATTGGCAGCCACCCGCAGGTGGACAACCACCTGGAGATTATGACCTGTTTGTCACATCAGGTTTTTTCCCTTTGAAATCTGGCCAAACAGAAAGGATCGCAATGTCTGTTGCATTGGGTAATGATGTCGCAGACGCTTTGAGAAATAAATCGGTTGCGCAGACCACTTACGATTTTGACTATCAATTTGCTAAGGCCCCTGACCCACCCAATGTGACAGCAGTTTCTGATGATGGGATGGTCACCTTATACTGGGATAATGTGGCCGAACAGTCAAAAGACCGTTACATGGGCGAAATCACTAATAACGTTGACCTATATGATTTCGAGGGTTACAAGATCTATAGATCAACAGATTTTGAGTTTAATGATGCCTATTCTATTACTGATGGGGAGGGGAATCCAACATTCTTAGAACCCTACATACAAAATGGTGTCAAATCACAATGGGATCTTGTAAATGGTAAGACCGGATGGCATCCAATTGATCTCAATGGTGTAAAGTTTTACCTTGGAGATGATACCGGACTACAGCACTCTTTTGTAGATGAAAATGCTGTTAATGGTCAACGCTATTATTATGCAGTTGTGTCATATGACTATGGCGGCGATCTTTCAAATGATATTATTCCAAGCGATTCACCTATGAGACTAAGGGTCAATTCATTGACAGGTGAAATAGAGCTTGGTCCTAATGTCGTTGAAGTAACCCCCTCACCTCCTTCTGCTGGGTATAATGAAGCTCAGTTCTCTGGCGATACTATACAGCATGTAAGTGGGACCTCTAGTGGCAAGGTTTATTATGAGATAGTGGACCCAATGCAGATAAGAAATGAACATAGATATCGTATATCATTTGCAGATACTATTTTAGCTAATCAACAAGGACCAGCTGGCTACGACACTATTACTACAAAATCTTACTTTTTAGTAGATATAACAGACCCTGATCAACCTGATACCTTAGTATATGATGATCATCAGTTAAAAGAAAGTGATGGTGCTGTGATTGATGGATTTAGACTCTCATTTAAAAATATTGAAGAACTTAGATTTAATGAAGAACGTTCTTATTGGTCCAGAGATAGCCTTTGGACATTCAGTTTTTTAAGATACGCTACATTTAATGTGGTTGGTACCCAACTACCCTATGATTACAGAATCATCTTTACTGAGGAACAATCTGATTCAACTATTGACCTTTGTTTGCGTTATCTTCCTAACACAACTACTTGTTTCCCAGACACAAATTACCTTTACGAGGGAAGGACTACCAACTTTTATGTTGAGCGCAGAGAATCACTTACTGGTGATGAGGCTGTTGACTGGGTGAAAATACCAATCGGATTCATAGACGTTATACCATCAGGAGAACCTGATGGGTATTTTAATGCAGATGGTGAAAGAGAGAGTGATTGGATTGTCTTTATGGACTATAGAGATGATGAAAATAACCCAGCGCCATCCTGGGCATTCTATTTTAACCTTCATCCAAATGATTCCTCACTTGTCTATAGTGATGCTCTACCAGGAGATACAGCATTCATCATTGTTGAGAAACCATTCTTAACTGAGGACATCTACGAGTTTGTTACTGTTTCACCTTATATCGATACCTACAAAGCAAAAGAGGACCTGAACAAAATAAAAGTAGTTCCGAACCCGTACTACGCCGCAAACGCCTTTGAAGGGCAGAATACATTTACTTCTGGTAGAGGTCCACGAGAAATACAGTTTAGACATTTACCACAGGAATGTACTATACGCATTTTTACCATTTCAGGAGAATTAGTAAGGACTATTCGTCATTCATCCCCAATAAACTATGGGACTGGATCATGGGATCTGCTTACAAAAGACAATCTCACAATTTCGTATGGTGTTTATGTATATCATATTGAAGCAGAAGGAATTGGTGAAAAGATAGGAAAACTGGCTATAATTAAATGAAAAGTCTTCGCTCAATTTTATTTGCTATTTTCCTTTGTTCGACAACTAGCGCTGTTGATAAAACAGGTACAATGGCAGCTAAGTTCCTATCAACAGATATTGGATCCAGAGCGATTGGTATGGGGGGTGCATTTACAGCGATCACTAATGATGGTTCCTCGATGTATTGGAACCCTGCAGGCATTGGATTCAATAGTTTGAGAAATTTTTATGTTAATCACTCAAACTGGATAGCCGATATAGCATTTGATTATTTCAGTATATCAATTCCCATAGCACAAAACCGATACCTCGGTATCAATATAACATCTGTATCTATGGGCGAAATGGAAGTGACTCGCTATGGTAATGAAGATACTGGAGAAACGTTCTCTGCTTCAGACCATGCATTTGGCTTAACCTATGCCTTAAACCTTACTGACCGTTTTTCAATTGGATTCAATGGAAAACTTATTCAAGAAAAAATTGCAAATAACTATGCCAACGGTTTTGCTCTTGACCTAGGTACACTTTTCAAGACACCTTATGGATTTAGACTTGGCACTTCAATAAGCAACTTTGGTCCAAAAATGAAGATGACAGGAGATGATCTTCTGATACCAGTGGATATAGATGAAACGATCTATGGAAATAATGAGAGTGTGACAGGGTATTTATCAACCGATGAGTTCGATCTTCCACTTGTTTTAAGAGTTGGTATTTCTAATGATGTATTCATAGGGGAAAACAATCGTATCACATGGGCGGTAGATTCAAATAGTCCTAATGATAATAGAAGCTATATCAATATGGGATTAGAAGTTGGACTAATGAATGATATTTTGGTCTTAAGGAGCGGTGTGAACTCTCTTTTTCTTGAGAATAGAGAACGTGAGTTCTCTTATGGAGTTGGAATCAAGTCCCCTTCATTTTTCAGACAAGAACTTTATATAAATTATTGTTTCGAGGTACTAAAACACCTTGGTGATACTCACCAAATGAGTATAGGAATTTCATATTAAATTATTTGTTCAGAAATTAAAGGTGATTGATAAATTAAAAGTCTAAAGAAGGAGCGTTATATGAAACTTTGCCAAACTACTTTAATAACTATTTTGTTAGCACTATCCTCACTGAGTGCAAGTGTTACATTTAACTTAAACACTTCTACCGCACCTGGATTCACAGATACTTCTTCAACATTAGTTGTGCGTGGTTCAATGAATGGCTGGGCTGGGAATGATTGGGAGATGACAAATATTGGAGGTGATTATTGGACCTACACTAATGATACTCTAAGTGACGGTGAATATGAATATAAATATGTTGTCATCGATGATTTGGGAACAGAATCTTGGGAGTCAACAGATAACAGAGCTTTGACCGTTTCTGGTGATACAGATCTCCCACAAGACTTTTGGGAAAATGGCACTACACCTCCTTACATGGAAACTGATAGTGTTGATGTATGGTTCAGAGTAAGTACTGCTGGCATTGTAGGTTATGATGGTGATACTATGTATGTAGCAGGCTATATGAATAGCTGGAATGGAGAACCGCTAACCCAAGAGGGTGATTCAGAGTTTTGGTCGAGGCAATATTCTTTTGACCCTGAAGGTGAACTAGTAGCATATAAATTTCAGCATCAACTTGGTGGTTGGGAAAGTGTAAATAATAGAACAGTAACTGTTTCCAGTGATACCACTCTTGGATGGGTATACTTTGATAACATTCCTCCCAGTGATTTGGAGGCAGTATATAATAGTGTTACTCTAACAGTGGTAGACGAAGCATTTGTTTTTGAAGATATACAATTTAAAGGACAGTTCTCAAATTGGAATCTTGTTCAAGGTTATGATGATGGAACCAATGGAGATGAGACTGCAAATGATGGCGTTTGGACAGCTGTAATTGATAGCGTGGTAGGGCCAAACTCTTATGAATGGGGTGCTGTAGAATGTGACAGTACCTGTTACGATGGCATAGGAAATGATAATGAAGGTGGCACGTGGATCTTGGACCTTATCGGTGAACCTAACCAAGAATTTACAATTGAAGACGATGGGTCGATTTCAGGTTCAACGAATATCACGATTCCCTACCTAGGAGATGAAATAACAAAAACCGTTATATTCTCGGTGGATATGACCGAGTGGCTAGATGAAGAAGGATCCACAGGAATGCCAGTATTTAGCGTTGCAAGGGGTGATCAAATGCAAGTTAGAGGTGCATTTAATGGTTGGAATTGTGATGACCCAGCAGATTGTGAAATGACCCGTACTCCAGGCACAAATATTTTTAGCCTTGCAACAAGCGTGACGGGGTATCCTAGTTCTGCGACAGAATTTAAATATTTTATGGAATTAGACTCTTCATCCGTAGACCACCTAAGTCAGATATATGGTGATATTTATAATGACATTGGTTGGGAAGATTCTCCGCAATTTGGAGGTGGAAATAGATTCTTTTATCTTGGGTCAGATGATGGAACAGGACTTCTTGAACTTCCTTTGTCGGGATATTACGATCTTCCTACAGGTGGTGTAGTCCCCTGCTGCAGAACAGTCACATTAACCTTTAATGTTGATATGGTAGATGCAGTTGAAGAAGGCTTTGATGCATCTGAAGATTCAGTTTACATTTCTTTCAAAGATAGATGGCTAAAATATTTACAAGGCCTTGGTGATGATTACAAGGTCTACGCTACTTCAAATGGAGATGGCACTTATTCTCTAGACGCTTCTTTTGTGGGTCCTTTCCCATGGCATATGACCTACACTTGGGGTTTTTATGATGTTTCTGAAGTAGCATACATCGAGGAAGGTGGAGGTTTTGGTTTTGGCCGATTTCGAGCGCGCTATCATCATGCAAATGCAAATAATGATTGTTGGTGGAGAGACTATAATTTTCCCCAAGACACATTCCAGGTTGAGGATCCACCCTTACCGGTTGAAGAATTCAACCCTGATTCGATCTGTATTCCACTTGCTGGGCTAGGTGATGACATCATACCTGATGAATATTTCTTGAGTGATAACTATCCTAATCCATTTAATCCTGCTACTTCTTTTACTTTTGGTATCTCTTCTAGCAGTGAAGTGAATATAAATATCTATAATATTCTAGGTCAGAAGATATTTGCATTTAATAAAGGGGAACTAGATGCAGGTACCTATGAATTCAATTGGAATGGAGTAAACCAGAATGGTGAGCAAGTCACAACGGGTATCTACTTTTATGAAATGGAAGTAGAAAATGATTTTCGAGATATCAAAAAGATGACGTTACTTAAATAACTCTGCATAATATAGATTGTAAAAAAAGGCTCTAACGAGCCTTTTTTTACTGGAATTATATTTTATGAAAAATTCATGCATATTTCTTCTTTTTCTTATTATAAATATTTCGGCTCAAGATTCACATTATACTAACCCCATTATAAAAGGAAGTTATCCCGATCCCTCTATTTGTCGGGTTGGTGATGATTTTTACATTGTTAATTCTTCCTTTGAATATTTTCCAGGACTACCAATCCACCATAGTAAAGATCTTGTAAACTGGAACCTGATAGGCTACGGTTTGCATCGACCTGAACAATGCACTGGTAAGATGAATCTTACTGATGTTCAATCTGATGGAGGTATTCATGCACCTTCAATAAGACATCATAATGGATTATTCTATATCATCACCACTAATGTTTACAGTCCAGGCACAGGTAAACCGTCTAAGATGATCAATTTTATTATTACATCAGAAAAAATAGAAGGACCATGGTCAGACCCATATATAATCGAAAATGCACCCGGTATAGATCCTGATATTATATTTGATAACGGAAAGATATGGTATGTTGGAACCCATGTCCCTGAAGACCCGAATTTTAATGGTGAAGGCGAGATCTGGCTACAAGAACTGGATAGTAATAATTGGTCATTGATCGGAGAACGATATTTCTTGTGGCGAGGAGCGCTATACTATGGGACATGGGCAGAAGGTCCTCATATCTATAAAATGAATAACTATTATTATCTTCTCATAGCCGAAGGCGGTACGGGCCTTAATCATGCTGTTATGGTTGCAGTAAGCGATGATATAAAAGGACCATATGTTCCAAATGATAGAAACCCTATTTTGACCACTCGCCACCTTTCTTATGATCATTGGGTAAATAGTACAGGACATGGTGATCTAATTGAATTAAAAGATGGTAGGTGGTATATGGTAGCCCTTGGTATCCGCTCAGAGATAGACACTTATTCAAATATGGGACGAGAGACACACCTTATTCCTGTGGTATGGGAAAAAGAACCATTTGAATGGAAATATGATAAGATCCAAGAAAAGTGGTCAGAATTACCGAAACGTCAGAGATTTGAAAAACTAAGGCATGTGAATTATGAGTGGCCCGTCTGCTCGCCTATTACAGGTAGGGTTGAAAGATCTTATCCCCTACCTTTCCCAGATTCTCCTCAATTTTCAGATAATTCATTTAAAGATGAATTTGATAACGTTAGCTTGAATTTGGAATGGAACTTTCGTCGTGTCCCAAATAAAGGGACATATGAAATAGACTTAGACAATGGTCATTTACGGTTGTTTTCAGATAAAGATATTATTGAAGATCGAAAAAACTGTAGCCTTTTGGGTATTAGGCAGAAAGAAAGTGACTTTGAGTTTTTAACAAAAATGATCTTTGATACAGATAAAACAGAGGTTCAATCAGGCATTAGTCTTTTTCAAAAAGATGATAATTATTTCACTGTTACCGTAGAAAGATATAACGGAGAATACCTAATTAAAGTTTTATTCAATGAGCGGAGCAATGAGCCAGAGATCCTTAAAGATGAAATATTGAATTCTTACAATGGGTCGATCATTTTCAAAGTAGTATCAAATGATTGGTTATATAAGTTCTATTACTCGCTTGATAACCAAAATAATTTCAATTTTCTAACAGAAATAGGCTCTGATAAGATCTTAAGTAAGGGGTACACTGGAGCTTATTGTGGCCTATACTCCACCACCAATGGAAAAAATATCAAAGAATACGCTGATTTTGACTGGGTTATATTAAAATAGTTTAACCTAATTCTATATTTATTCTACAACATGTGGATACATATTGATTCCCTCGGGATTGGTAAATACTGATCGTTCACGCATGGAATTTTGTCTTGTATGGGTTTTATTGGGTATTTCTTGTAGATTATCCATTGTTTCTAGATTGCCCTCAGAGTCTGTCTTGATCAGCCAGACATCTTCTCCTCCATTTCCGTAAGAAGTAGTAAAACCAGTAATCACATATCCACCATCAGTAGTCTCTTTAACAGACCATCCCCAATCATCTGCTTCCCCGCCAAAGACCTGAATCCACTCTTGATTACCATTGGCATCGGTCTTGACCAACCAGCAATCATAATAACCATAACTTCCTGCTGATCCAACAAAGATATATCCACCATCATTGGTCTGCCTGACATCATAGGCAGAACCCTGGCCAGTGGGACCAAAGGTTTGATCCCATTGTTCATTGCCAAATTCATCGGTCTTGATCAAACACATAGTATAATTCTTTCTACCACAAATAATATATCCACCATCAGTAGTCTCTTTAATAGAATTTCCCCAATCATTGTTCACACCACCAATAGTCCGACTCCATTCTTCATTACCATTTTGATCGGTCGAGACCAACCAGATATCTGAACCACCACTGCCGTAAGAATATGTGGCCCCAACCATTATATATCCACCATCAATAGTCTGTAATATTTCCATGAAATAATCATAATCACTACCACCAAAGGTTTGATCCCATTGTTCATCACCATAGGAGTTTGCCTTGATCAAATACCCATCATAGACTCCAGAACCATAAGAGCTTGTATAACCGCAAATTGCATATCCGCCGTCACTAGTCTGTTGTATTGACCTTCCCCGATCTACATTAGACCCGCCAAAGGTTTGAGTCCATTCTTCGTTACCGTTGTAATCAGTCTTGATCAGCCAGACATCGCTATTACCAATATCATAAGAATATGTGTATCCGATAATTGCATATCCGCCGTCACTAGTCTGTTGTATTGACCAACCATCATCTACACTCTCCCCACCGAAGGTCTGATACCACTCTTGTATCCCTAGTTCATTTGTCTTGATCATCCAAACATCATTAGATCCTGAATGTCCAATCATTAAATATCCATTGTCATCAGTCTGCAGCAACGAATGCGCACGTTCATTGTCGTCACCACCATAGGTCTCTAAAAATGTGTATACGACCGGTGGCTCATATTGCAATTCCTCACTATCAGTTAATAATCCCCAGTAATCCGTGACCCTGAGTTTAAACCAGATTTCTTCTGTTGGATCATAATCACCGCTTAAATAACTAGTTGTGAACTGTTCAAAGATCACAGTCACAGGTGTGTAAATATCAAACTGTGATGAAGCACTTAACAACATATAATAATCAAAATCACTATCTAAATTCACTTCCCAATTAATTGTCATAAGCTCAGATGTATCATAATAGGTTACAGATACGATATCGCTTTGAGTAGGGGGGGAATCAATCTGATTTGACATAGGGAGACCATCAGAACTTAATCCCCAATAATCAGTGACCCTTATCATAAACAAATTGACAACTGTGGGATTGAATTCAGTTAATGAAAAGAATGTGGATGAAATTTCTTCAATCAACGTCACAGATGTATAATCATTTTCTAGAGTATCAAATCTGAATAATTCATAAGAGCTAAAATGAGTTGATATAGATTGTTCCCAATTCACGATCATCTGTTCAATATCATAGGTTACTGAAGTAATATCTATAGGATCAGGAGCAACATGGATCTGATTGGTCATTGGACTCCCTATAGAGGTCAACTCCCAATAGTCCGTCACCCTTATTTTAAACCAGTTCTCTATCGTTGGGTCATACTCTGTTATGGAATGTGATGTGGTGGAAATATCCTCTATCACAGAGATGGATTCATATTGTCCATCTTCTGTATCAGATCGCAGCAATTCATATGATACAAAGTCATTATCTGGTACCGTTGAACTACTAACCATGACCTCTGCATGACTTATACTCATAGCATATATTCTTTGTGTATTTGGCACATATTCTTCCCATTCAATTACCATCTCCAAGGTATCATAGGTCACAGAAATAACATCAACAGAATTAGGCGGTGGATCTGAATTGTTTGATAATGGGTAACCTATAGTTTCCTGGTCCCAGAAATCTGTAACCTTTATCCAGTACCAGTTTTCCACCGTAGGATCATAATCTGTTGTAGAAAAAAAGGTTGTTGTTTTATCGTCTATGAGTTCAACATTCCAATAAGGACCTGCCTCCTCGTCCGATCTTTGAAGTAGATATGATTTAAAATCTATATCGGTTGACAGTTCCCACATTACGGTCATCTGATCAAAATCATAATCTACCATGAGTACATCTACCGGGTAAGGCGGATTGTCAATGGGATTACTCCTCCCACTACCACCAACCGATACCAAGCCGAATTCATTGATAACCTTGACCCAAAACCAATTTTCGATTGTTGGGTCAAATGCATTAATAGTATAAGTATTACTATTAATATTTGTTATTGTGTCCATTACTGTTTGTGTACCATTTAAAGAAGTAGAATAAAACAATTTGTATGAAACAAAGTCAGCATCAGTATAACGTTGCCATGTAACGACCATTTCAGTTAAATCATAATCCACGCTTGTGACGTTCACATTGGCAGGGGCAACATCTTGAAATTGAACTGTGATCTTAGATGACTCATTTTTCCCACTATAAGCATATAATCTATAATAATAAACTTTATTATTGTCCGCAACTGCCGTACTGTCAGTCCATTCTCTCTGAGCTTTATTTAATGTAACAAAAGCGATTGTCCAATCTCCATTATTTATTTTTCGATCTATCTTAAAACCTTCAATGGTTTCAAATTCATGCTTCCAGGAAATATCTAATGAATTTGAGCCAGTGCGACTAATCACAAGCTCAGTTGGGCTCCATGCATTTGGTTCTAGTTCTGTATTTGAATCATTAGGGTTGTCAAATACCCGTTCTTCACATGAAAGAAATATCAATAACCCTAGTAATGTTATGAGATAATTCTTCAACTATTGCTCAAATGATCTTAACTGCTTTTGTATTTTTTTTTCTTGCCATTGGAAATAGCCTGTTAACGCCAACAGTAGTGATGAGGTCACTAATGAAGTAACCTTATGGGTATCAGCGAATTCAACCTTTCTCCTGTAATTATCGGCATCACTTTCTGCTGTTTTATAAAGGTCATAATTTTTTGAAGATGAATACGCTAAATATGCACTTGTTATACCTAGAACGGAGGTACCTGCAACAGTCATTTTTTTGAAGGTATTGAATCTGCGGTATTTATCTATCATCATTTCGGGTGTTTTACCATCTCTGATACAATTCTGACAAGGTTCACCTAGACTTGATGATGGGTGTCCGCATATATTGCATTGAAATGAAAGCTTAAAATCAATCGATGTCTCTTTACCAAGAGCAACCTTGAGCTTTTTAGATTCTGTAAAATAACCTTCCTTTGAAACTGTAATGTAATAATTTCCTATTGGGAAATCATCATATGATGTTTCTTGCAGTTCTATAGATTCCCCGTTCCTGTCACCAGCATCTTGTACTTTGATCAATGGTGCATCGATCGGTATTCCCTTTTTATCTTTGATTTGTAAGGTGACCGAACCAGTGCCTTTATATATATGCTCTACTTCATCCATATATATATCAACTGTTTTTTGATTTCTTTTTTTTATCCTGACATAATGGTCACCAGGTCCTCCCCCCTGGACAATGATTCCTTTAACATTTTTTCCATTTTGCAATTTGACAAGAACCAGATTATCCTGTGCTTTGATGATTGTACAAAAAATAATTAAGAAATATATTGATATTCTTCTCATATTAGAATATAACCATTATCCTATAAACAAGAATACCGTAGTATGTGAGGCTTTTTTGTATATAAATGTCTAATTGAGTTAATAAGTACTGACACGATTCTGAAACGGAATGCCTGTAAGTTCAACAATATGTGTAGGCAACCCTACAATGCCATTTTAGAGTTGAGTGCATAGCTAGACTGAGATCTATCTTGATCCAATTTGTGCAACCACTGTTGTAGGCTTCCCATTTTTTCAATGGTCACACTATATACCCCAAAAGATTCTTCCACTGTACCACGTATAATGAATAGCGTTTCCCAATGAAGAAGATCACCAAATTCCTTGAAAACATTCGGGAATAGGACACACTCATATATATCGGTCTCATCTTCAAGTGTTAAGAACTCCATAGGATCTGATCTACGTGTCATTGATTCCTTTCGAGTGATATATAACCCTATCAGATAAATAGATTGGCCAAAAAAGTGTGGAATATCTTTAGCATATATAATCCTCTTGCTTAGTATCGGTCTATATCTTGCCAAAGGATGAATAGAAATAGGAAAACCAAAAGTATCTAATTCTAATCGATATGTATCATGTGATATTGGGCTCCGTTTTAGAGGGGTCGAATCAAATGATCTTCGAGACTCATTTTGAAGGTAAAACCCAGCTACTTTGTATGCAATATCTTGGTGAGTCAGGTCTGGTGCTATTGATTTAAAACAGCCAGCATTCGTTAAGGCCATTGCATCAGCCAGATCTAGTTCAACACGGAATAAAAAATCATCTAGAGAATCAAACGCTCCTGCTTTCCGTTCATCTAGTATTAGACCGATCGCTTTCTGCCGTAGTCTCTTGATACTCATGAAGCCTACTTGGATCTCATTATTTTTACCATACCAGTTGTAAACACTATCATTAATATCTGGATGTAATATCTTGATTCCAAATCTCCGTGCTTCGCTCATGTAGGCATACGATGAATAATATCCACCCTGATTAGATATGACAGCTGCTAAGAATTCAGCAGGAAAATGCGCTTTAAGATATGCACAGGTAAATGAAAGCATGGCATAGGATGCAGAATGTGGTTTACAGAAAGAATAGCCCACAAAAGAGACAATCATATCCCATATATTATGGATCATATCTAAAGAATAACCACGGCGGTGGGCTCCATTAGTGAATTTCTGTTTCCAAGTAGGGATAAGATGTTTCATAGAATCTCTACTCATAGTCTTTCTCAGTGTTTCTGCTTCTGCATAGCCTAATCCTGCCATCGTCATAGCTGCCATAGATACCTGCTCCTCATATACCATAATACCATAGCTCTCCTTTAAAAAACCCATGTCTGGGTGAATAACATCCCATTTTTCACCATGGATCCTAGAAAGCATCAAATTAGTATATCGATTTGCTGCAGGACGAATAATGGATGAATAGATCACCACATGTTCAAAGTCCACCACACCTGCTTTAGCTAAAAGTTGACGAGTAGCTGGACTCTCAATGTAAAAAACTCCCATTGTCTTACCTGCTTTCATAATTTTTTCAGTCTTATGATCACCAACAGCATGTATCTGATGATAATCCAAATATTTATTCTGAGATGCACCATCTCCATAGTTTAAGTTTATGCGGCGAATCGCATCACGGACGACTGATAGACTACGATTACCCAGAAGGTCTATTTTTAAAAGTCCTGAATCCTCTACTTGATCTTTTTCCCATTCAACGATCTGCACGCCTTTTGGTGCTTGCAGTACGGGGATATATCTCCTGATCTCATCAGGTACAATGACCACACCTCCTGGGTGGACCGATGAATGACGGAAAGCACCCACAACCTTCTCACTTTCTTTTAAAACCTTGAGGACCATATCATCCAGATTCACATTACTAAAACGTTGATCATTAGATATCCAGTTCTTGAGATCTCTACGAGAAGTATACCATCCAATACGATTGGTGATACTTTTGATCTCTTCATTTGACAGTCCATAGACCTTCCCCACTTCCCGGATTGCTGAACGAGGTTTTAGAAACACTTGACTAGATACCATGGCCGTACGTTCTTTCCCATACTTTCTGAAAACATAATCCAGAATATCATCTCGTTCATCCCAGGGGAAGTCAACATCGATATCTGGCATGTCCTTCCGTTCTGGATGAATGAATCTTTCAAACTGAAGTGTATACTTTAAAGGATCGACCTGAGTAATAAAAAGACAATAGCTCACTATTGATGCCGCTGCAGAACCTCGACCAATAGTAGCACGGGTCTGGTTTACAATATCCTGAACGATAAGAAAGTAAGGTGCAAATCCTTTTTGGGTTATGATATTAAGTTCATACTCAATTCGGGAACGTACGTCTCCATTGATATTACCATAACGTTTTTTAGCACCTTCGAACACCTTGTTTTTTAATTTTCTATTAGAACGATATGTATCTTTAAGAGAAAGGCCTGGAAAAATGGTATTAATAAATGACCAATCTGTCTTACAACGGTCTGATAGATATCGACTATTATTAAGTGCGCCTAAACTATTAGGAAAAAGTTTTACCATTTCTTCTTCATTTCGAAACCAGTGCTGGTCTGACTTGTACCCCAATGGGCCTACCTTTTCAAGAGTAAGATTATGATCGATAGCATAAAGGATCTTATGAGATATATGATCCCTTTTACTTTTGAAATAAACATCTCCTGTCGCTACAATTTCTAATTTTAAATCCTTTGCTAATTTTTGTATGACTGATTCTTCCATACCTGGTCGGAGTTCAATAAAAAGATGCGTGTTAGGTATAGAACGCTGTAATTCTTTCAAGGTCAAAGCATCATATGATAAAACAAAAAGACCTGAAGAATATTTTCTTATAATATCAGAAATTTTCTGTGTATGGTCATCATGAATATGAGATATGATCCGACATAGGTTCTCATAGCCAGATTGATTCTCAACTAATATTACCACTTCTTGTTTGTCTGTTATCAGATTGACCCCAGCAATGGGCTGTATATCTGAACTATTACATTGTTGAACAAAACGAATAAAACCCCATATTCCATTTACATCTGTTAGGGCCAATGTGTTCATTGAGTGCGATCTAGCAAGACCTATCATATCTGTTAGTGATAAAAGACCTTTCATAGCAGAATACACAGAATGAATATTCAAATGAACAAACATTAGGCCGGCCTTAAAGCTTGATATACATTAGCAGTTTGTAAACTATGGACCCCGTATTTTGAACGGATCTTATCGATTGCTATAGATAGAGATAAATTTTGTTGTTCTATATGAGAGAATAGATCTTCTTGAACTACATAAGGCTGAAAATCCCAAACATCTACAAGTATCGTGCGGACGCGATTTCGCCGTTCATTGGCCTTTTTAAATAATTTTTTACATTCAGTGATGGCAGATAGATCATCGGCACCTTTGATCTTTCCTATCCTCTGCTTCTTATATCCATCTGTATAGTGTACTTCCAATCGAATTTTATCTGCTATCTGCTTACGTTGTCGAAGTTTAAAAGCCACTCGCTCTGATAGATCTTTGATGACAGCATATAGCGTGTTCTCATCATTAGTATCCTCTGGAAGAATGGTCTGTTCAAGGATATGGTCTCTAAGGTGAAATGGCCTGACCAATGATGTATCATGACCCTGACATTCCTTATAAAGCGCAGAAGCATGGACTCCGAATAATGTTCGAAAATCATCTGGCACAGTTGTCATTGATTGGATCTGACTAATGTGTTTAACTAGTAAGAATCTTAGTAAACGGTGGACTGATTTTTCCCTTACTGTAGGTAAGACCAATGGCTTCAAAGGTGAAAGAAATTGAGCTTCCTCACCACTCTTCACCTGATGAATTGGCTCTTGAATAACAGCTGTTACAATACGGCTTACCAACTTATTCACACTGATACCAACTATACTGGAAAGATTGGTCTGATATTTAATATGGTTGATAACAGATAGCCCTGTATTCTTTATATGTCCATTAATAGCACGCATACCATGCATGTCTAAAAAGAACTCACCTATATCCTGAGGTTCTACAATCGGTGTGAATGATGATAAGGCTCGATATATATAACTGTGTATGCGATCATAAAGGGAACGATTATAAGGTAAGAGTTGCGTACAATTACTCATTTTTCGTATCACAGAAACCTTCATCCCTCGTGATAGTCCTTCTTCTTCTGCTTCAGGAGATAAAAAAATAATACTACCATTATGATGAGGTGAAGATATGATGGCGACCGGTCGTGTTTTTAGATCAGGATCCATCATACGCTCCATCTGGAGTTCTATATTCTTAAGACGTATATGAAGAACGTCTTTCTTGGTCATGCATAGTGTACCTAATTCAAATAATTCCGAAAGGAATAGAGTAGCACACCATTAATATGAAAATCGTCTTTGGGGTCAACTTTTATAATTGGAAAATCTGGATTTCTGGGGTGCAGTTCCACACCACCAGGGCCTTGAACGTAATACTTAAGAGTAGCCTCGCCATTGATCAACGCCACTACTATCTGTCCGGAACGCGCAGTATTGGTCTTCCTAGCAACAATATAATCTTTATCATGGATCTGTTCATCAATCATAGAGTTTCCCTTAACCTGTAGAACATAATGATCTGGGTGCAATAAAGATACGGGTACATCTACCATTTCAGGATTTTCTAATGCTTCAATCGGTTCACCTGCGGCAATGAGTCCCAGAAGCGGCAAACGAGCCGTTGTAGTTGTGGCGTGCTCTCTATGGATTAAAGTGAGCGCCCGCTTGCCGTTGGGACCTTTTATACGTGATAGGTAACCTTGGTCTTCCAAGGTCTTTACATACCAGTTTACTGTTCCCAGTGATTCAAATCCTAGACTGACCATTATCTCTTCATATGATGGAGATTGATCATGGATCAATGTAAATCGCTGAACACAATCCAAGAATTTTTTCAATTTTGGGGACAGAGGTTTGTTCATGAGGTAATAGATGGGTGCAAGATCGATCTCCTATCCCATACAATAGAACGAGATGCCTGTCTATTTGTATGATCATTGATCCTTGTCATAGCACGGATCACTGATATAGAAGCTTGTTTCTTATCTTGTTTATAAAATTTATTTTTCTTCATTTTTAGACCTATTAATATTTTACTCGTAAGTTACTCGTAAGTATATTACAATTATTTCTGGTTTTGTGCAAATAAAAAGCCCCTTTCTAAGGGGCTTTTTATAAAAATAGCTGTAATAGGACTTTAGGTCATAAAGCAGGCGTACCTAGCCAGAGTCCTATAAATAGCAACACACCTGCAACACTATGCATAGTAATGGTGCCCCAATTCGCAGGTTGTAAAAGTCTATCATTATAATATTTATATAATGTCTGGATCGAGGTAACTCCAAAATAAGAAGCTAAAAGAGTAATCAAAATCAAAGAAGGGAAAGTTCCATTTAAGACCAGTAATACTACACTTAAAAAAGCAGCTACAACTAAAGAAACATAGCCAGCTCTTGCTTTCTCAGGACCAAAGACCACTATTAAGGTATTCTTACCACTAGCTTTATCACTGTCGTGATCGGGGAATTCATTGACATAAACAACAGCGGCTATTAGAAATCCAATTGGTATTCCTGCGAAAAAAGCTTCTGGGAGAAGTTTTCCTGTCTGTATAAGGGTGCTTCCAGCTACCATAAGAGGACCAAAATTCAGACCTATGAGCAGCTCGCCCAACCCTTTCCTAGATGAAAAACGAAAAGGTGGCGCAGTATAAAACAAACCCGATAAAAATCCAATTAACCCTAACCACAAGACCGACATACCTGCTTTCAATATGAGAGGAATGCCAACAATAGCACTAAGTGCAAATGTTATAATAGCAACAGTGAGCATTCCTTTGGGGGTGATCAAACCCATTTGAATACTCCTACTTCCTCCATTCAATCCAACATTGCTGTAATTATAGTTAAGGGCGTCTGTCCCACTAATATGATCGAAATAATCATTAGATGTATTGGTTCCTATATGCAAAAGACTTCCACCAAGCACAGTCAAACCTAACCATCCCCAGTCTACGGGATAACCAGCATATTTGGCAACTGCAGCACCAACTAATATCGGAACGATCGTAGCAGATAAGAATGGTAAACGCATTATGACCATCCAGGTAAATAGCTGTGTCATAAAACTAATCTTTGGTCTTACTTCATCTGGCGTTTTATCTTTCAAAAGAGTCGTTACGCCACAATATCCGATATGCTCTCCATTACTTCCTTTTGTAGGTGTGATCTTGATACGACAAGGTAATTCACTTCCATTTTTATGGATGAAGGCAGTATTACCTTCCCACTTCCCTTTTTTAACAGATTCATCAAGCCAATTTATAACATGCCCAAGGACGACTTGCCCATCGCTAAAATCACTCACCCTCATCTTATTAACAACTTCTTCTCTGTTGTATCCAAATAGGGTTTCAGCACCATCACTAAATGTTTCAACCTTTCCATCTAAATCGCAGGTAATTACACTTTTCATTTGGTCATTCATAATATAAATATCCTTATATAAAAAAAATAACTACTTAAAATTACGGAATAGATTTTCTGTCTGAAAAACGTTTATGCAGTTGAGTAAAAGATGGGTCGACTAGGTGCTGCATCCAGACCCCAGTTTGGAATTTGTATCTGCAAAAAGCCAAATCCATCTGTTACATTATCTGGAATAAAGAGTAGTTCAGAAATGGTCTTTCCTTGTTTAAAGAATCTTTTATGATTTTCCAATTGCCCTCCATCATTTGCTTTATCAATAGAGGGAATATCCACTAAAAGATGTTGCACACCTAAAGCATTAATATAATCAATGGCATCATTTGTAAAGAAGGGTGCAGGTTCTACATTGTAATCCCTTTTTTTCTTAGACACATTATTCGGCAACGTTCTAATGATCAATGCATTATTAGGTTCCAGTGTATTTTTCTGTAGTTCATCTTTTGTGATCACCAGGTCATTCTTCATATCACAATGATAAGATTCATTTGTCCTATTTGCTTCCTGCAATTCTACTGAAGCCAACCATGCTGGAATCATACCCTTGGGGCAAACATCTGATATTTTTACTTCTGAATCTATTACGTGTGCAATTGATTCTGTATGGGTTCCCGTACAGTGTATATCTAAAGTGACAATAGGGACATTGCAGCTCCCCCCCTTTTTTATATCGCCAATAAAATCGCCAGTTCTTAGAGCGTTCACCTGAGGTTTTTCTGCACCATAAAATATGGGACCACTACCTAAGAAATCATTTCTAATTGAAAGGTCCACCCCTTCATGGGTATTAATATAATAGGTATTAGTGTTATGTTTAATTTCAGTGATCAATATTGAATTAACTCTGTCCTATTAGTTGCTCAATTTCACCCTGCTCAGGAAAACGATTTAAAGCTTTTTTTGAAAATATCAGCTCTCCATTTAGGGTGACTTCAAATACACCACCACCGCTTGAAATAAGCGAAACATTTATTCCTTGGAAAGTCTGTTTTAAGCTAGCCTCCAAACTGGAGGCTCTAGGAAGGTAGTTTCAATGGCTACAGTATTCAATCATTACTTTCATAAGTATTCACCCAATGTGTTTAGTTAAAAAATCTTAGTATATCTTGAGGATGGGTATGCAAATCAACATCATCAAAGATATGAATTAATACTCCTTCCTTACTAATGAGAAAAGTTTTTCTTGATGGGAAAAAATAATATTTATTAACACCAAAGGCCTTACCCATTTCCCTTTTCGAATCAGATAATAAATTGAAATTAAGGTCATATTTTTTTTTGAATGATCTCAAAATGCTTTGGTCATCATAACTAATACCAAGTATCGATATATTATATTTTTCAAAATTCTTGTATTCATCACGGAACCCGCATGCCTGTCTTATTCATCCAGGAGTATCAGCCTTAGGGAAAAAATAAATAACTAAGTTATTGCCCTTGTAGTCATCGAGTTGATGCAAGTTCCCATCTTGGTCTACCAGTGAAAAATTAGGCGCAGATTCACCGACATTTATGGTCGCTCCAAATAATGAGAATTTTAGAATGATTATAGGTAATATTTTTTTCATTTATTTAGTATTTAACTAGACATAAACTAAACAGGGCTGAATGCGAATGATATTAAATTTTATACAATGAAAAACTCGGATATTAAAACTATAGCTAAAGGAGTTATCAAGATCGAGGCTGATGCTGTTTCTTTAATTGCAGACCGTATTGACAAAAATTTTGAATCTGCAATAAATACAATATTGCAATGCAGGGGTCGCCTTATCGTATCAGGTATGGGTAAATCTGGTTTGATATCTCAAAAGATAGCCTCTACAATGGCCTCAACAGGCACACCCTCTCATTTTGTTCACCCTGGCGAGGCTATTCACGGTGACCTGGGGATGATAACTGAAGAAGATGTATTATTAATTGTAAGTAATAGTGGTGAAACCATGGAATTAATTCAGATAATCCCAGCAATAAAAAAGAAAAATGTAAAAGTTGTTGGGATGATAGGTAGACGAGGATCCAGCTTAGCTTCTAGCGCTGATATATATTTGGATACATCTGTTGAAAAGGAAGCATGTACTTTGGATCTAGCCCCCACAGCAAGTACAACAGCAACACTAGCAATGGGAGATGCATTAGCAGTGGCACTTTTAGAACTCAGAGGGTTTAACCAAGAAGATTTTGCAGAACTTCACCCAGGAGGGGTGTTGGGAAAACGTCTTTTACTAACGCTAGATCAACTAGTTCACTCAGGTGATAAGATCCCATTTATATCCAGTGAGCATAGTATCAAAGATGCGCTATTCACTATTTCAGATAAGGGCTTAGGGATGACCGGTGTATTAAATGAAAAAGATGAATTGGTTGGGATAATAACAGATGGTGATATTAGAAGAGGGCTAGAGAAGGTTGGTCATAGTCTTCTCAATGAAAAAGCTTCATTCATCATGTCAAAAGGTCCTAAGTGGGTCACTTCTGATATCCTGGCCTTATCTGCGCTTGAGCTAATGGAAAAGCATTCTATAACAAGTTTATTTGTTTATTCTAATTCAGATCTAAAAAAACCTGATGGTATTGTACACATTCATGATATTCTGAGATCTGGTATTCAATAAAGCCATCTCTAATTAATAAGAATTTTTGGAGTTCTTAATGAAAAAGTTTTCTAGACATATCAGTATTTTTGCCTTAGTACTCATTATGGGGTGCAGTAAAAAATCACCAGCTGTAAATATCTACGATTCAGAAGAGTATAAATCACTCGATCGAAAAGATCTATTAGTCGGAGAATCAATATGGTCAACTTCTTGTTTTAGATGTCACATGTACGGTACTAATGGAGCTGTACTTCTAGATGATAAAGCATATTGGGACAAAGCAGCATCAAAAGGAATTGATGAATTATATAAAAGTGTTTGGGAAGGTAAAAAAGGGGAGAATGGTCAAATGCCTGCAAAAGGTTTTTGTAATCTATGTTCAGAGGAAGAAATTAGAAAATCAGTTTTTTATATATTCGATCTTGGAAAAAGAGTGCAAGCATCAAATGAGAAAAAAGCTCTAGAAAAAGAAAAATAATCTACATGCCTAATTCTTCAGAACCCTCTATTACGTTCTCAATACTCCTAGCAAAGCTCAAGAAATCGTCTACGTTCATTTCCCTTAAATAAACTGCTCCATGGACAGCCCTTAAATGAGGGTTTTCATTACGATACCAATAATCTCTACCAAGGAGTAGTTGAAGATCGCGATGTTGATCGACCCAAATTTTTTGAGAAAGCTCACAAAAAGGGCCATCATGTTGATAGCTAGGGAACGAAGCATCCTTCTGACTAAGATAGCAATTCATAAAAGTAGAATCTAAAATTGCCATTGAATTCAATGTTACTGGCACAATTATATCCGCTTCAGCTAAATCAAATCGGTACCATACATTTCTATATCCCCATATCTTCAAGTTAGAAAGATCCGATTCTTCATTCCATAAACGCACCGCCTCCGCTATAGTTTGGAGAACCTTATAATGTGTATCTGGACCACTGCCCTCTGGGTCCATAGCTAAGGTTATAACAGTAGGATTTATCTCTCTTAACTGATTCAAAACTGGAGTCACATCTCTCGCTTTTTGTGGCTGCTCAGTGAAAATATCACCCTTATAAAAACCAAGTCGTAAATGATGTACATCACGAACTCTTACTCCATAATTTGCCCAAACCAATTCTTCTTCAAACTCACGGACCATTCCTTTTAATCTTTGAATTTCAGGAGAGTTCTTTTCACCATCATAGTAGCCATCGAGCTCACTGTAAATATGGTTTAATTTATTACTCAATTGATCTTTATCCTTGATCCGGTAAATTTCTACGATCGAACGAACAAGTCTATGGGAAAGACCTCTTGATTGACCATTAGAATCATTGTTTGCAATCTTATCTAAAAAATGATATACATCTTTATCCCACTTCGATAAGTATCCACTATTAAAGAAATCTGGATAATCTGTCATCTCAATTCTCCCGCGATCAAAAAATGACAAAGTGTTTTCTATTATTCCTTTTAAGAACCCATTTGTAACAGATGTGAATCCAGATGTCATATTTGTAAAAAAGTGTTTATTACTTGGCTCACGGATTAAATGGATTATTTGGGGCATCATCCCTAGCATGATATCATCATGATGGGGACCTGTATGATAATAAACCTGATCAGTTTCCGTTTTAATACCTAACTGTACTTTTTGATCTACACTTTTAATTATATCAGATACAGTTTGTTCATCAAGACCTGGTATATTTTTACAAATAATATCATTTGAAAGGTCAGCAAGGGTAAGTTTTTTACCATATATACTTTTTCGCTTTGCAAGCTGTAAAAGAGCTCTTTGTTTTTTTTCCAAGTCCCACGGACTGTTTTCCCAATAATCATTCTGTGAATCATTTAGAGTTTTTGAAGCACCTTCCGTAATATAAAATCTACTATTTTCAAGCTTTTGAAGTACTGTTGCTGGATATTTAACATCCTGATCACTTTCAAGAGACATCTTAACAATTGGGGCTTTAGACTCACCAGCGGCAATAATTATTGCTATTGCCTGATTGTTATGGGTAATGGTTCCAAGTCCAATGGTAATCACTAATCGGTTCTTACTGATCTCAATCCCACCCAAATCACTAGCGGCAGCAGCCTGAGTCTCAAAATTCGTCTCCATTAATCTTGTGGTAGAATTGTGGTCTGAACCCCTTATATTGAAAGCGATATGGCCGTCAGGACCAATTCCTCCTAGGAAAAACCCTATTCCTCCTAATTCTCTTATCTTTTTTTCATAATCATTACACCATTGGTCAATAAGATAGATTGATTCTTGTTGCTTTTTCTGTAAATCCGTTGACGCAACTGAATGACGCAAGCCAAGATCTATTAGGCCATTAGGAAATATCTCACTCCAGTGTTGATTATTATAAATTGGTATTTCATCAGCATTAATCAATAGTGAATTCTTTTTAGAAATATTGAAACCTTCTAGGTAATACTTGTTTACATAATTTGAAAAACTATTGTGTTGAGATGGTTCTAAGGGATAAAACTCATCTATTTGAATAAAATGCAATTTTGATAGATCAGGTTTATTTTGTGAAGTAAGACCATACTTAGAACGTATTGATATCACTCTTTCATGATTCCAATTATTCAAAATAAAATGCGTCCATTTAATAAAGTATTCAGGCGTCTTTCCAGTTGGAAGGCTAATAACACCTTTTGGATTCTCGAAGACCCATTCCAAAAATCGTAAAGAAGTAATTAAACCCAGATCAGGATAATTACTAACCTTTATATATGGTATATTTGTTTTTTGGAGTTTTAGATCACTCGATTTGCAAAAACCAGATTCTACTTTTGATAAATTTGTATTCATTTTTTTTGAGCTTCTTTGATATCAAAAAACATAATTCCGTCAAAACGAAATGTGTTTTTGTCTTCCTTTAAATATGATATTAAATCAACCTTGACTGTTTTTTTTTCAATTGATGAGGCATGAATTAGATCTCTACTATTTATCAAATAACCTTCGTGAGCAATAACTATACCATTTCTGAAATAATCTTTCTTAACAAATGCTGCACCACAGATAGAAGGGAGCTTTATTAAAATATCATCACTTAATTTTTGAATGGGAATGTAGTCTATTGATTCAAATGATGTCCAATCTAAATTTAAGAATTGTGAACCATTCTGCTTTTTATTTAATTCAATTTTGATATTTTCGAGATCTTCTTGAGATGAGATCAAAGATGTAATATTAACTGTATTAGGATGATTTAATAAACGATCTGAAGTAAAGTGCCACCTTGATCTAAAAGTGGGAGTAATTGTACCATATTGATCTGGCTTATAATGAATTTTGATCATAGCATCTTTCGCATTCTGGAATGTATAACTTTCAGCTAAGGCTATAGTAGTTAATACATGTACAGTGCAATCTGAAGTATCAAAACGAATAATTGGATCTTTATCAACGCCTTGCTCTTCACCAAGACAAAATATTCCATAAGGTGTACCTAATCTCCATAAATTAAGTGCAATAAGTCGGTCATGATAATCAGGATGCATCTTATGAAAATGAGGTAGGTAAAGATCTAACTGTTCATTAGATATAGTCCATGGATCAGGTAAAGACTCGGTCCACTTATAGGAGCTTTGATCAGCATAAACTCCATAAACAGATAAAATTGCTAAGAAAAATTTATAAAACAATAATCTTTGTTCATTTGATAAGGCTAAATTTATAAACATTAATAATATAGTATAGTTATCATTTAATCATTAGGTCACTAAAGATTTTTATAAAAAATTTTATATATATAATTTCATTATAAATATGTCTCATCCTCTAAAAGAACTGATCAATAATGAAACCCTTTTCAGCTTTTTAGCTAAAAAATATGGTACCCCACTTTATATTTATGATAAGAACCAGTTAATAGAAAACATAAATAAAATATATTTAGCTCTAGCGAGTAATTTTGATGATTTCCATATTTGTTATACCATTAAAGCCAATAGCAATCCAAGCATTATAAAAGCTCTTAAATCAGAGATTCCAGGTCTGGGAGCAGACTGTTCAAGTCCAGGAGAATTGCATGCTGCAGAACTTGGAGGTATCTCAAGTAATGATTGCATTTTTACTGGTAATTATGAATCGCAAGATGATCTAAGAACAGCTTTTGAACAAAAAGCACATATCAATCTAGATGATATAACATCTTTTATGCGTTTAAAAAAGATCGGGACACCAAAAGAAATTTCATTTAGGTTAAATCCAGGATTTGGAAAAGGTGCTTTTTCACAGATTGTAACTGGTGGTAAAAATTCAAAATTTGGTGTTCCTAAGCATGATATCCTTCATGCATATAAAATTGCAAAGGATAGCGGTGTTAAAAACTTTGGAATACAGTGTATGACCGGATCAGGTGTTTTAGATCACAATTACTTTCCAAAGCTTATGAAAGAGATACTAAAAACAGTTGAATTGATCAATAAGGAATTAAAAATAGATTTTGATCATATAAGCCTTGGCGGTGGATATGGGATTTGTTATCGCGATGATGAAATATCATTGGATTTTAATAAAGTGTTTAACGATGTAAGCGAGGTGTTTCATTCTTTCTATAATGGAGCTAATAAACCAGAGCTCTGGATAGAACCAGGAAAATCAGTGGTCGGGAATACAGGTATTCTATTATCTAAAGTTACTGGAACTAAAAATAGTTATAAAAAATTCATTGGCCTCGATGCGGGTATGGAAACATTGATGCGTCCTGCATTATATAATGCACATCATCGTATATACAAAATAGGATATCCTGAAGCGGAAACAACTCAAACTGTTGATTTCACCGGACGAATATGTGAGAACACTGACCGATTAGCAATTGATAGACACTTCACAGATTTAGATGAAGGCGATCTTGTAGCAATTATGGATGTAGGCGCCTATGGTTTTACCATGTCTCACCAATTTTGTACAAGACCTAAAGCAGCAGAAATTCTTTTGGATGGTGATAAAGCAACTTTAATAAGAAGACGTGAATCAATTGAGGATATATTCTCGAATTGTGAGGCTTTTTAATAATTATTTTAGCAAAATCATTTTATGATTCATTGATGCCTGTCCATTCTTGACCTGACAGAAATAAACCCCCCCAGGTACTGCTCTTCTATTATTATCTAAACCATCCCAAACAATTTTCTTCCATGATTCTCCTTCGAAGATCATATTGTCATAAAGCATTCTAATATTTCTGCCAAGAATATCAATAACTGAAACCTGCAATAGACCTGATTCTGGAATATATGTTACGATAGTTGTGGATGGATTAAATGGATTAGGGTAATTAATGACAGGATTATCTGGTAGAATAGAATATACCTTCTCCTCATTTCCAGTACTTAAGGCATCAGTGTATTTATATATAGTTTGCCCACATGCATAACCAATATTTTGATCTATAAAATCAAGACGATTTACACGACTTCCAAACCCTGCAGAATTCCAGGTCTCTCCACCATCTGATGTTACATAAGTTGGTAGACTACTATTTCCTCCCATCCAACCTAAGGTATCGTTCATGAAACCAATACCTTGGATAAAATAATAATCATTCATAAATAGCATTTCATTCCAGCTCTCACCAGCATCTATAGTTTTTAGAAAGTATATGGGAGACTCATAATTTCGCTGTAAAGAAACATACCCTACGCTGTCTGATGGAAAATCAACCTTCCATGCCCACTCACCCGACCTAGATGTTATGAATGAGGGCATCCAGGTCTCACCACCATCAGTAGTCTTTAAAACAATTCCCCTTGAATCCTCATGATCTGTATTGGTTAGCCCAACAATAAATCCAGTATCAGGATTAAAAAAATGTAAATCAATTAAACCTGCAACTGAAACATATTGATCAAAATCATAGGACATCCAGGTTTCACCCCTGTCCAATGTTTTAGTAAAAAATGCAGGACCTCTTACTCGCCCAACTGCATACATGGCCGTATCGTTGATGACCTGTATACCGCATAAACCCTGTGGAGAGGGACCTGTAAAATCATCGAAAGGCATCCAGGTATAACCTCCGTCAGAAGTATGATACAGATTTATGATATCAGTTGCACCAAATTCACCATCACCTACATTTCCAGCCCAACCATTTAACTCATCAAAAAATCCAACAGAGCGAAAATGTGTTTCAGATTGTTCAAATTGTAATTCCCAACTATCACCGCCATCTGGTGTATGATATATTTGCCCCCAACCATTGACTGCCCAACCTTGGTTCTCGTTTAAAAAATGAATATCATTAAATCTTGTCACTACTGGTGCATTGGGCAATTCAATCCAGGTTCCTGTTTGACCAGTTAATAATGTTAAAAAAAGAAAGAAGTAATGAAGGAATTTAAATTTATTTATACCAGAATATGCTCTTATTATCATAGAGATTAAAAATTAAAACTAATATTTAATCGCTTAATCTCACCCAATGGTCCATAATCAGATAATGAATAATCAATAGTTACTAATGTAGAAGTTTGATTTATTAAATAATTCATGCCTATACCAAAAGAAGGTCCTTCAATTTTATCCTGCTTGTAAAAAGACGGCAACCCTCCTCTTATAAAAATTAATTTCCGATAATCTAATTCTAATCCAAAGTTCAAGTATTCTGTATTATCATTTGGATGGAGTGCATCTACGCCATATGCCAATGTAAGCGATTCTGTTTTTATAAATTCACCAGATAAACCCACTCGAAAAAATAATGGCAGAGGAAAATATTCCGTTTCATAAACCGCATTAACAAATTCTACATTACCTTGATTATCCTGATCTGGGTCAACACTAATCTTCTGGTCTCTTCCCTCCATTCTCATTTTACCACCATAATTACTTATTGAAACACCTAGCCTTGTCCCATAAAACGGGGTCTCAAAAAGTGTACCTATATCAACGGCAAATGTTCTAGCAGTGGAGTGCCAAATATTCTGTTGGATATATTTAAAGGACCCACCAAGAGAAAAACGGTCCGTTAACATTTTTGAATAGGTAAAACCTGCAGAGAGATCATTTGTTGAAAATTTTTCACCTGTACCATGGGGTTCTGAAACAGTACGGACAAGATCATCTGGTGAAGAGAGGTTTATCACACTTAAACCTATTACACCTTTTTCTCCTAGATTGATACCAACAATTGCAAATTGATATTTCATTGCAACCAACCAATCATATGAACCAAACTGGACGCCTATGCCTTTAAGGCCTGCAATGCTAGCAGGGTTCCAATAAATGCCACTCAAAATAGCTTTTTGACCAGCAACAGCACCACCCATTCCAGAACTTCTCGCGTCCATCCCTATTTTTAAGAACTGAGCAACCGTAGTTCCCGTTTTACTCATGGATTGGTTATTGCCAAATTGTGCTGAGCAGATGCTGATAGCATAGATTAAAATGATCAGGACATATTTCATTTGATCACCGCAAATCGCCCTAATTTTTCTCCAATTCCAGGTGCGTCTACATGATAAAGGTAAACACCATAAGCTAGAGGGAAGTTGTCTTTTGTAGTCAGGTCCCAATGCTCTTGACTATTATCTATCTCTGATTTATGCTTAATGGTTTCTACCAATTCTCCATTTACAGTATATATTGTGATCGTACATTCTTTTGGAAGATTGGTGAAATAGATTTTTCTGGGACCTCGATCCATTGGACTCTGAAGATCTAACTGCTCTAATACATTTGTGACAACATAGGGGTTAGGAACAACATAGATACTATCTAGCTTTGTTGATGCAACTGTCTTATCATATTGCGTTGCTAGTGTTGTATAGATCATCGTATCACTTGCTGCAAATGGTCGATGAGTATCTATAAAAAATATATCGCCCTCGCTCGCAGCTATCGTATCACCGCTATCAGGTAAGAAAAATGTAAACTCCCATTTTCCGCCTAAAGGCTGACCATCCATAATAATTGCTCTATCTCCCGGAGACCAAAGGCTATCTGAATCATCACCTTCCTCAATGATAGTGACCTCTTCTTTAAATGGTACTCTTCCTGGTGTTACATCCCAGACTTCAAAATTCATTCTTGAATTACCAAAGCTAGGATGAAGCGAGGTACTACTTGTGTCAACTATCTCGTTAAAAAATCGTACTTCATAGGCACCTGGATACATGAATTGATCTGCACCATTAAAAGGAATTACCTCTGGTTCCCACGTGCAGGATGAAGTTGGAGACCATTTCGTATTCTCTTCATTTAAAGCTAAGACCACATCTTTAGCAGTTATTTTTACTCCATCTACAATTGGATTTGTTAATTCAAGGTCAATGGCCTCACTATTGATAATTGGGTAATACAAATACGAAACTGTATAAGTGTTGCCATCGATCATACCTCCTCCATCAATTCCCTTTATTTTCCCTGTTGTATCTAGCAATTCAAAATCATCATTAATAAAATAAGTATTACCACTTTCATCATTTACGGTAACTGATCCAAGGTCAATATTACCATATAATAATTGCCTATATTGCTCAATAGATATAGTAACTGATTCTTCTATAAGCATAAGATCTTTTATACTATACCGAGTAGGGGATTCTTGAAACGTTATTTCAAATTGGTTGTTATTCTGTAAACTATATGGATCAACTATGTCTAAGAAAACCTTAGCTGTTGTAACTCCAGACTCATGTATGATCTCATTATTCTGGATGGTGCCATTAACAACTCCTATAGCTGGCGAACTGGGAACGATCCGCAAAGTATTAATGTCCGTAATTAGTTCATTTGTTGTAGGATTCAATGTAATGGTTTTAGAACATTCACTTGGAGGAATCTCTAATTCCATCGAACCATGATCATAGGAGACAACCGCATAGTAATAAGATTGCCCATTTAATACATTATTGGAATCAATATATGAATGAACTAGACCGGTATTATTTCCTAGTGTATAATAGGCACCTCGGCCTGGATATACTATCTCACTCATACCATAATAATCATTATCCAAATCGAAACGAGCAGGAGCACCATTATACATTTTTAATGGCTCAAATAAAAAGTTTGAACCATTTGCATCAGTAATAGTCTGTTGGTCTAAAAACTGAGGGTGGGTACTTCTATAGATTACATATCCTTCAAAATCAAACTCCCCCGAGATTGGATCCAATGACTCTTCTGCGATATTATCCCAATATAGCGTAACACGTTCATCACCAGGGACGGCTGTGACTGTGGGCTTATCTGGGGGTTTTGCAAACTGGTAATTCCTTTCATAGATATCCTGAGAAGTAATAGCATTAAGCGTTAGGTCATCATAGTCTTCACCAATTAATAAAGCTATAGAAAAACGTCGTGTTTCACCTGCTGGAAGTGAGATGGGACCTGAACTGTATATAAATACATAGTCGCCTGACTGGGTCGCATTAGCAGAATCAAAAACACCAGGTTGTAAAAAATCATCAAAGACCCGCTGGTCATCAGCAATAGTAGTACCAGAAAAAGGTGGCGAGGTAAACCCTGTCAATCCAACCATATCAGACTCATCTAGGTCAGTCCATTCAAAATTTGGTTCGCCAGGCTGTCTAATATCATACTGATCCCCTGCAGTAGGGATACCATCTCCTTCACCCATATCACCTGTATTCGGAACCCCATCTACACCAATATCATCTTTTTCTGGGTCCCAGTCATTATCATCATCGACTCCATTACTTCTGCTTTCATCTATCATGCCATCTCCATCGTTATCTATCTGATCATATGGATTTCCAGGACTTTCCAAAAATTTATAACCAAAATACCCAGGATTATTGGCACTGCCGCTGGCACTGCCGTCCTCATCCCAGCAATATACCATATTGATATCTTGATCAAAATATGATAGATCATCGCGCCAATCACTGGGTCCACCGATATGGGGATCGCCCCACATCCCAAAGATAACATCATTTAGATCTTTAGGACTTTTATTGGTTATTTTATATATCAAAAAGATAATATCTTCTGCTAAGGGATTCGCCCACTGGTAATATCTATATTCTATCTGAAGGCCCAGTCCCTTACGTGATGAATCATCAGGAAATGGATAGTATTCAAATTCTTTATTATTTCTATCATCACATACGAAGAATGCTTCTTCATCAGCATTCGATGCCCCTTGCCGCAGATCCCCAGGCCACACAAATTCTTTTAGGTTAGGATTATACCAATCATTAGACCAGCTATCTGGCTTACCATCGAAATCTCGATCTATATCACTAGCAGTAGGAATCTTATCGTAGTCAGGATCAGCAAAATATAAACCTTCATCACTGTAAGCTAGGGGTTCCCAGGTCCAATATTCCGACCCATCTGGTGATCTTTCAGGATCTGTAACAAGTCCATCACTTATAACTCTAGCATACCAGGTTGTATCTCCATTCTCAACTTTTGCATATGCATCAGGATGGCTATTTGAAGGTAAAGGAACTTCTGCACAGATAAATGGGCCAAATTCATATCCATAGCCTAGGCCTTCCCAAATAATATCTGTTACTCTGTTTCCTGGTTCAGATATAGAACCATAATTCCAGATCTGCGTCGTGATCTTGTTTCCTGATATTATAGCGTCTTGCCTCCTGAGAATCTGTCCATCTGAATCTGCAGTCCTCTTTGAATATCTCTCGATCGATCTATAGTATTTCGTGAACTGCCTTTGGCTCCAGTCTTTTTGTGGGCCATTTGGATATTTATTTTTCTTTATCAATAACGGACCAGCAATAATTACTGAAAAAAACAGACCATGCAGCAGCAAAATACCTATTAAAGATCTATTATTCTTTATCATAAATCAATACTCAAACCAAATGTTATCAATCTAGGCGGAGAAAAATAGTCAGGTCGTGTAAAGTATTCTTCCCATGTATGAACTCCAGGTTCACCATAGTGAGATTTAAAACCATCTGTCTCTTGCTGAGAACGATTAATAAAAGTGTATTCCGAACGACCTGTGTCAGTAAAGACATATCTTTCATTTCTCAGGTCCAATACATTATAAACCTTCATGAAAAATTCAAAACCGATATTCATCAACAATAAATTCTTATAAAGTCTCATATCTAACGATCCTTGAAACGGTTTTCGATCACTATTAGGTAATGGGACATATCCTGCAAATGGGATATTGGGTGTGTAAGGCCATCCAGTACTTAATTTTCCAATTAAACTTAAGCCCCAACCATTTGTACCAGGCTCAGTAATAGATATTGTTGTATTGAAAACATGGCTTTGATCCCAACTTAGTGGCACGATCTTCTTTTCTTCTTCATCACCCGTTAAAGCATTAAAATAAAATGAACCACTTGTTACACTATTACCTTCTGTCATCTGAAAAGAATAATCTATAAACGCAGATGTTTTTGTTTTTGGGTCACGTCTCTTTGTGAGGCTAAGAGTAATTCCCTTCACCATTGAATAATCTTTATTTAAATAAACTGCATAAGATGAAGGACCATATGTAGGAGAATTATAGTTAATGGTCTGTAGCGCTAACAGATCTCTAATATCTTTATAGAAAAGACTACCATTTATTGCTATATATCTACTTAATTGTTGCTGTAACCCAAATTCATACATAACTGTTTTTTGTGGTTTGAGGTCACTGTATCCTATGGTTGGTGATAATCCAGCTCCAAAAATATTTTTTAAGAAAAGATTTCTCATTGTTGGCATCTGGTAAAAATGACCATACGAAAAATGAAGTATACCTTCATCTGTAATCGGATAGGCAACACCGATCCGTGGAGATATCATATTTTTCTTTGTACTCTTTACTAAACCATGTTCAGGATTTAAGAGACTGTCAATATGCGTACTCTGAGGATCGAACGAATCATATCGTAATCCCAGATTCATTATAAAACTTTGGTATTCAAGCTTGTCTTGGATATAAGCGCTAAAGAATAGAGCATTTTCAGAATAATAACTGTGGGAAGGAGATGCATTCTCTGGAGCGATAGTTGGAATTCTATATGTATTATCATCATATAGGATGCTGAATATCCTTTCATTCAGATTGTCTATTCTATATTGTATACCTGCTTTGATCTCGTGACGACTATTGACCTGTGATGTAATGTCAAATTTTCCACCATATGATAGAGAGTAACGATATGTATGTCCTCTATTAGACCCGCCAAAAGAAAAAGTAGGGCTACTTGGAGCACCTAGAATATTTTGAGAAGATGCATAATTTGAATTGGGTAGTATATACGTATCTTCATTCAAGATATTGATCGTTTGATCTCCGACCAAGTACTGTCCTGGCTCATCTATGAACAGAAGTAAGTCTTCATCGCTACCAAAACTACTACCACTTGCGTATGGGATGGCATTATCGAGGTCTAATGGCTTGAACTGAAATGAACCATAATCTGTTCGATTTGTGAAGACATGTGCTTCATAAAATGTTTTCTTTCCAATTGCATGATTGATCTTCATTGAGATATTGTGGTTATTGGATAGTGACTTTGAACGTCCATCTGGGTTATATTTATAAAAGTGTACATAGGACTGACTTTCTCCATTAGAGCCAAGGTACTGTGCAGAGAATTTTAATCGAGGTGTAGCCCTGTAAGTAAGCTTTAGAAGTGAATTGAGGTTTTTACTTGGGTTCATGGAAATAGTATCACCATCCCCTCCCATTTCAATATACCAATCGTCAGAGAAAAAATTTGCATGGTCCTGTACATCGTGCTCCCTGACACCATAGAGATATCCATCCTGTAAGGAGTATCTTAAGCTGGAATTAAATGTTAGTTTTTTTCGAAAAAATGGAACTGGCCCACTAAAATAGCCTTCAATAGTTTTTCTATTTAATAGTTCAAACTCGTTTATCTTTGGATACAATTCTGTATCGTTGGAATAACGATCACCAGTATAGAATGACATGCTACTTTCGTAGTTCTCTCTTCCCTCCTTTATCTGCAGATTTACTATTCCACTCATTGCATTACCAAATTCAGCATTAAACCCACCGCTTACAACCTTAAGCTCGCTTAGAGCTTTATTAGAAACATTAACAGATAGGCTATTTGTGAAAAAGGGATTACTTACTGATACACCATCAATGTAATAACCCACTTCATTACTTCGACCTCCACGAATGTGCAATTCGCCACCTGCACCAACATTTACTCCTGCTTGAGTTGTTAAGACACCAAGAAAGGATTCTACTGGCATGCTTAAGATCTCTTCTGATGTTGTAATTTTTTGTGAAGATGTCAGATCTTTATAAATGAGTGGTCTTTCAGCAAGAACAGTGATCTCTTTACCCTCCAATGTTTCCTGGTCCAATGAAAAATTTTGTTCTGTTGTCCTACCGGAACTAACTAAAAGACCTGTGACCTTTACAGATGCGTAACCAATTATGGATGTTTTTATATCATATTTGCCGATGGGAACATTAATAATGCTATACCTCCCATCCTGATCTGTATCTGCGCCTATGCCCTTTCCAACTACGATGACACTTACACCGACAAGAGGCTCATTAGAGGCAGAGTCTTTGATATTACCGGTTATTTTTCCTGTTTGACCATAAAGGAAAAGAATTAGATGTAAAAATATGAATAAGTTTTTCATTTGAATGGATTATAAATAGATACCAATATAATTATAATCAAAAAGATTTTAAAATTAATAAATATAAAATATTTATCTTTTATCATGGATTCTCAAAACTTAATGGTCATTGACCCCGCATTAGAGGTTCCTGAAATAGAATCTTTTAATGGGATTGTTGCCAAGTCGCCTTTAAAGGCGACCTACCACCTGCCTGCTATACACTCTCCAGACTCTATGCATATAGAATTAAAAAATACACGTGGTATAATCCTGATGGGCAGTGCTGCATCAGTAAATGACCAATACGAATGGATGAAGGATATTGAGAAAGTGATTTTTAAGGCAATTGAAAAACAATTACCAATACTTGGTATTTGCTTTGGGCACCAATTCCTGGCTCATTTATTTGGCGGGAAAGTTGACTATCTTTGGGATACTACAAAAAAAAGGGGGATCAGAAAGGTTCAAACTCTAGAGAATAATCTATTGGTCGAACCCCAAGATGACTTTTTGGTCTATTCTCATCAAGAGGGAGTAACGATATCTCCAAAAGATTTTGAAGTATCAGCCACAAGTGAAATGGTTAAGATCGAAGGTATGGTCCATAAGGAATTGCCAATATGGAGTTTTCAACCTCATATTGAATCATCGAGGACATTCGCAACCAGGATCGGAGTAAGCTCAAAGGACTTTGAAAAAACCAGGCCCTATAGCTCAGTATTACTTGAATCATTTTTAAAAAATCTCAAATATTAACCCAATGAAATTCATCAACATCGGTTTAATCGCGTCCATTTCCTTTTTCTCCTGTGCTCCGCATTCAACACTAATGACAAATAAAGGAATCCCATCTATAAAAAGTAAAATAAATAAACTTATTGCTGAATCTGATCTGGATGTATCATTAGGTATCAAGGTCATTTCTGTTGAAGATGATAAGACATTGTATGAACTCAATAGTAATAAATTATTTATGCCAGCAAGTAATAATAAACTTTATACATGCGCAGCTGCTTTACATTATTTAGGTAGAGACCATATTTTCAAAACAACTATTCTAAAAAACAATAATGATCTTGTCTTAAAGGGTGGTGGAGACCCCGACCTTTCAATAGAGCACCTAGACTCTCTTGCAAATACCACCGCAAAGATCATTGAAGATGTTGATACACTATATCTGGATGCGACTCTTTTGGACTCAATGCATTATGGTAAGGGATGGATGTGGGATGAAGGATCCTGGTGGTATGCAGCACCAATAGGAGCATTATCTGTTAATGATAATTGCATTGATTTTCATATAGAACCAGGAAATCTAGGAGAAGCTGCTAGAATAGATCATTTTCCAACAACTGAGTATATATCTCAATCAAATAAAACGACCACGGTTGAAAACAATACAGAGTTAAAAAAACTAAAAATCGAACGAGACTGGGTAGGAAGAACAAACCATTTTTCAATAACTGGTGAGATAGTAATGAGCGATAGTATTGATACACTGCAAAGGAATATTCATGAACCAACTTTATTTACGGGTACTCTTTTTAAAGAATCTCTAGCCAAATACGGAGTCCAAGTAGGCCACATAAAAAGAGGGACCAAGGTCAACGAGTCGGAAACTATAGCGATTCATTACTCAGACCCACTGATCGCTTCAGCTACAAACTTAATGAATGAGAGTGATAACCTTACAGCTGAATTACTCATAAAAATAATAGGAAGAGGTAATCAAATTGAGGGAAATTGGAAAGATGGACTTGACAGTGTAAAGACATTACTTTCTGATTCTGCCGGTATTGATACATCTAGAATAAGATTAGTTGACGGCTCTGGTGTATCTAGATACAACCTTACTAGCCCAGATCAATTGACAAGATTTTTGAAATGGTCATTTAATAGTAAATATAAAGACGATTTCATCTCCACCCTGGCTTCAGGAGGCAATAAAGATGGAACCATGGAAAAAAGATTAGAAAAAGAAGGGAATCTTATCAGAGCAAAAACAGGCGGTCTATCAGGGGTGAGTAATTTGTCTGGATATATCTTCTCGCCAAAACATGGCCCCTTAGCATTCTCTATTCTGATAAGTGGTTATACGGGTAGTTCTTACCAAGCTATTCAACTTCAGAACAAAATAGTTCAATTGTTTGCACATGATTAAACCAAGACAATTAAAGCAAAACTCAAAGATCGGTATTGTAAGTCCGTCTTACTGGTTAAATGGGGATGTCTTGAACAAAACCGCAAAATATTACTCTGATATGGGTTATAGAATAAAACTTGGATCTAGTAATAAATTGAAAAATGGACCATTTGCTGGAAGCCCAGAAGAACGTGCAAAAGATATTAATGCTATGTTCGCTGACCCATCTATAGATGCTATCTTTTGCGCTCGTGGTGGATATGGCTGTAATAAGGTATTACCAATGCTTGATTATGAACTCATTAAAGATAATCCAAAGATCTTTATGGGCTTTAGTGATATAACAGCATGTTTGAACTCAATTACTCAAAAGACCAAAATGGTCAGTTTCCATGGTCCGATGCTGGTAAGTAACAAAAATGGTCCAATTGATTTCAATATGAGGATCATGCGACAGGTACTAAGTGGTACTTCAGATATGATAATTGATACGCCAAAGGAAACGCCTGCACATATTCTAAAATCGGGAGTTGGAAAAGGACCATTATGGGGCGGGAATATGACACTACTGATCAATCGACTCGGGACTAAGGACAATATAAACACAGATGGCGTCATCCTATTTCTTGAGGATATCAATGAATATTTATATTCTTTTGAAAGAATGCTCATACATATGAAAAATGCTGGCATGTTTGATAAAATAGTGGGACTAGTGTTTGGAGAATTAAAAGATCTTAAGGAAGAAGATATCCCTTTTGGTAAGTCATCAGATGAAATAATCATGGATATCTGCGGAGAATTAGAAATACCGATCGTCTCAAACTATCCTTGTGGGCATGGGAAATACCAAGCTACACTACCTTTATCTATTCCAGCTGAATTAAATGCTAATGATCATAAACCCTATCTAACGATTCTTGAATCTGCGGTAAACAAAGATGAATAATTAAATGCTAAACTATATTTGGTTCGGAATGATGTTTATTGCCGTTATTGTGGGGATTTTAACTGGCAATATTGATGCAGTGACTCAGGCTGCGATCGATATGGCAAAGACAGCTGTTGAAATTGCCATCGGTCTTATTGGAATCATGGCTCTATGGCTTGGTACAATGAAGATCGCAGAAGAATCAGGTCTGATACGAATTATTGCACGTGCCATTCTTCCGATCACGATCCGGCTATTCCCAGATGTGCCTGAAGACCACCCTGCTATTGGTTCGATAATATTGAATATGGCAGCAAACTTACTTGGCCTTGGCAATGCAGCAACACCTTTAGGACTTAAAGCCATGGAGGAGTTGCAAGAATTGAATCCAGAGAAAGATACTGCTACAAATGCGATGTGTACTTTCCTAGCAATCAATACATCCAGTGTTCAACTTATATTGCCCGCTACCGTTGTTGCACTTATGGGTGCGGCAGCAAATCAGATATTTATTACTACCATCCTTGCTACAGGTTTATCAACCATTACAGCGATTATTACTGTTAGGTTTTTAGAAAAATTGAAACGTTTTGAAATGCCAACAAGGAATGAACATGATTGATAATATTGTGATATTCACAAACGAACTTTCTAGGTATATCATTCCTTTAATGTTGGTCATGATACCATTTTATGGTCTTGTTTTTAAGAAAGTAAAGGTATATGAATCATTTGTTGAGGGTGCAAAGGATGGTTTTGATATAGCAGTCCGAATTATTCCATATTTGGTGGCGATATTGGTGGCAATTGGTATGTTCAGAGCTTCTGGTGCCTTAGAAATTTTATTAACTACAATGGCTCCTTTATTACAATACATAGGTTTCCCTCCTGAGAACCTCCCTCTAGCCCTAATGCGGCCTCTTTCTGGTAGTGGGTCCCTTGGGCTTTTGACAGACCTGATCAATGAACATGGACCGGATTCTTTGATAGCAAAGATCGGAGCCACTATGTTTGGATCAACTGAAACAACATTTTATGTGCTTGCAGTTTATTTCGGATCTGTAGGTGTCAGAAAGACCAGGCATGCACTTGCAGCCGGTTTGATCGCAGATCTGGTTGGAGTATTGAGTGCCGTTTTCTTCT